>NZ_JBDVAA010000026.1:0-42436 GCF_039943695.1 Cellulophaga sp.
TAGAAGGTATAGACAATAATATTGTTAGAACAGCAAGTAATAGTAACGAGGCTATGTCTGCCTTACGCTTTTTTTCACCAGACATTATATTATTAGATATAGGATTAAGCGGAGATAAAGACGGTATTGAAGTTGCAGAGGTAATAAATAAAGATTATCAAATACCATTTGTTTTTATAACTGGTAACTCTGATGCATCTACAATAGAAAGAGCAAATAAAACAAACCCAATGCACATAATTCGTAAACCTATTGATGAAAACCAGTTAAAGGCTGAGTTTGAAATTATATGTGGAAAACTGGTCGAAAAGCTCTAAAAAGTGCATTTCAGCATATAAAAAATGATTTTAATCGATGAAATGAGCCTTTTTTACAAAAACCTATGAATATTTACTAGTATAAGTAACGGGTTAATTCTAGATCTTTGATGTAAGAATAATATAACCCCTTATCTTATGAAAAATTTAATAACCCACAAAGCAGCAATAGTATGTATATCTACTTTCTTTTGCTATTCGTTATCAGCACAAAAATCAGTTGCTCATAACTCTTCAAAAACTACAACCGTAGAAGTTCAAAAAAGAATTGACAACTACAAACAACTTAAAAACTTAGGTTACGCAGACAAAGAGATTTACGAAGATCTTGGTAACGCTAACTTTTTAGTAAAAAAATACAAAACAGCTATTTTTTGGTACAAGAAATTAAAAGATGTTAGCAAAGATAAAATGCTTAACAATAGCTACCAAGAACGTTACCAATTTGCACTTAAAAAAGTTGGTGTAAGCACTACAGACAATGCTAGTGACAATAAAGATTGGATGAAAGCTGTTGCTAGTGATTACAAAACAAAAAAACAAAAAAACAATACTACTTATGCTGGCAAATATGGCGAGTATAGTTTTAACCCAAGAGGTAATTCTTCTCTAGAAACAGTATCTCAGCAAAATAATTACTTAGAAGAAATTAAAGATAAACACAATGCATACAAAACACCAGTTGCAGTAACTGCAGATGGTAAAACAGCTTACTTTAGTAAAGGTGTTTATGTGAAGCCAGCTACCGGAATTTTTTCTAAAAAAGAAATAGTTCATAAAATATATAGAGCTGAAAATGTTAACGGCAAATGGAAAAACGTAAAAGAAATTGCTTTAGCACCTAAAAACTACTCTGCAATGCACCCTACTGTTTCTGAAGATGGTAAACGTTTATTTTTTGCTTCTAATATGCCTGGTACTTTTGGTAAGTTTGATATATATGTAGCTTCTATTAACTCAAAAGGAGAATTTGGAGTTGCTAAAAACTTAGGAAAAAAAGTAAACACAGAAAAAAACGACTTGTATCCTAAAGTAGTAAACGGAAACTCTTTATTTTTTGCATCTAACGGACATAAAGGATATGGCGGACTAGATATATATATGGTAGAAGTTGGACAACGTAAAGTTGGTATTGCTGCAAACTTAGGCAGTAAAATTAACAGCGACAAGGATGATTTTTCTTTAGACTTAAGATCTAAAAACGGAATGGGCTATGTAATGTCTAACCGAGGACAAGGTAATGTAGAAAAAGTAGCCTTTACTTATACCAACAGTAACAAAAGAGATTTTAACTCTTTAGAGGCTGTTAATGATGAATCATCAATAAACTACTCAACATCTGTTTTTGAAGATTAAGAACCAAGTATTATAAACCACCCCCTTAGTTTATAATTCTTTTACAGTACTTAAGTAAAAAAAGTACTTATCACTTTCACCCCAAAAATAACCGTAATTTTTACTACTATGAAAAGTCAAGTTTCATCATCTAACAAAATCTATTTACTAGCTTTAATATGTATTGTATTAGGCTTACAAACAGTAACTGCACAAGAAGCTACTGTTTCAGAAAATAGTTCAAGCAATTCGTACCACAATCAAATGTTTTTTAATAGATTTTTAATAAATCCTACCTTTTCATTGGTAAGAGAAAATAAATCTTACTTAAACATTTTGCATAGAAACCAGTACGCAACTTTTGATGATAACGTACAAAACTATTTTGTAGGTTTTAGTAGTAAAATTAACGACAATGCCGCTTTTGGTATTGGTATTTACAGTCAGTGGGCTGGTGTTGTACAAGAGTTTGGCTTTAATGCAAATTATGCAACTGCTGTACAACTAGGTGAAAAGAGTATGCTTACATTTGGCGCTAATGTTACTTATTTTAACGAGGGATTAGATAAAAACAGAATTGTAGCAGACAATAACGATTTACAGTTAATAGATGCTAAAAAAGAAAGTAAATTAGCTATACAACCTGCTATTACACTATCTGTTGGTAGATTTGATGTTGGTATTTACGCTAAAGATTTAGTAAGATATAACCAAACAACAAATGCTTTTTCTACTAACTTTAATGATAAAAGTGTAAAGGCATCTTTACAATACACACAACCATTTAATGCTACTAGAGGTTTATTTGCAGAAGCAAGGTTTATGCCTCTTGTACAAGTGGGTAAAAACGAAAACGGAAACATATCTTATATAGGTTCTATGTTATTAGATTTACCTAAGTACGGATGGTTACAATCTACAATAGACAACGAACACGGAGTATCTATGGGGTTAGGATTTAACTTAAACAACAAAATGTCTTTAGGTTATTTGCTAGAAAAAGATATTATGAACAACGAAACAGATTTAGGGTGGAACCACGAGTTGTCTTTAGCATATACATTTAAAAACAACGGTCCTGCATTTGCTACTAATGATAAGCAAGAATCACAAGACCGTAAAGTAGACAATATTATAAGAAATTATGAAGAGCAAATTTTAGCTCTTATGGAAGATCAAAAAAGAGATAAAGAAAGAATTGTAGCATTAGAAAGCGGTAAAGATGCTACCAGAATGGCTATTTCTAGCAAAAAAAGAGAAAATGAAATATTAGCATTAATAACAAAGCAAAATAGCTTAAAAAGAGAGCAAGACAATACTCCTAAAAGTAACACTACTAACAATAGCAACATAAACACATACGCTAGCACTACAAATACTCCAAAAAACAAAGTGCAAGATAAGTTTAATTCAATTGTAAAAAACTTTGAGTCGCAAAGTGTTACATTAAATAGCAAAAAGAAAAAAGATAACCGTAAAAATAAAAGAGCTTCTAAATCTAGAGCTGTTACAGAGCAAACAACTGTACAAACAGACGTAAACTCTTTAGCTTATGAAAACAGATTAATTTTAGATGAACTTATTTTAAGACAAGATTCTATAGAAAATGCTAGAAGCAGAGATTTAGAAAAAAAGTTTGAGTCTATAGTTCGTATTTTAAGAAACGATATTAAACAAAACCTACAAACTACAGCACAAGAAGTAAACACAGTACCTAACAGCGCTGTAGCAGCTACAACAACTAAAAAGGTTACTTATAAGTTAGATGCAGATAAAAAAGTTGCTGCAACAACAGAGAACAAAAAATTTAAGAAGATTCCTTTAAAAGTAGTAAACCAATCAGATATGGATGGTGTTAAGTCTGGCTTCTACGTTATTGCAAATGTGTATAAAACAAAAAAGTACTTAGATGCTTTTATGGCTAAACTTAAAAAAGAAAATATAGATGCTAAGCAATTTTATAACAAAGAAAATGATCTTTACTATGTGTACTTAGCAGACTACAGTTATATGCAAGATGCTGAAGATGCATACGCATCTAACCTAAACGGTAAATACCAGGATGAAAAATGGATATTAAAGGTAGACAAACCTACATATTCTGCTTCAACTGCTACAGCTTCAAATATATATGAAGATTAATACAATATAAGTTGCCTCTCCCAAGAGGAAAAATTGGGTTATTTTATAAGTGAAAATTACGCATCGGGGGTTGCGGGTAGTCCTAAAAGACAAAGTATATAACGTTCTTATACTTGTCTTTTGGACTATTTTTTTTTACAAAAAAGTGTATTTCATCTAATAAACACACTTTAGAATTATTCTAAATAAGCTGTTAATTTTTTAACACTTTATCGATTAGCCCTTTCCTGATAAACGCTCAAAAGCACAAAAGTGACGTTGAAATGCAGTTTAACTATTTTTAAATACGATTTTACTTACTTTTAAATTTTGCCAGATAACGCAAAAGTCATATCTTTAGTATAGAGATACAGATAAATAGTATAGAACCTATTTAATAAACAAAGCTTTTTCTATTAAAATGAACGTTAGGAAAAAGCTTAAATCAATTAAAATATAATATTTATCTACTCTAAAAATTAAATTTAGAAGCTTGTAAAAAGGTTTCTTTAACCCCCGAAAAACCCAAATTATATGACACTTTTTTACACTTTAAAAAGTAACCAAAAACAAGCCTACAAAAACTGCAATCAGCAGTCATTTTTACCCCTACAAAAAAATGATCATCTACGCTGTAAACGGTATTTTAATCTCAGTATTTAATTTTTTTTGACTGTCTAGAAAACTATTATTTATATAGTATTGTAGCTAAAATTAAAAAATAAGAGTAACCCCTACCCTTTTAATTTTAAGTATAATATTTATCTATTAAATAGTACTTAATTATTGTAAAAAATAGTTAAGAATGGATTTCTATGGCCTATTTTAAAAATAAATACTACCCCAAATTTCACTTATAAACTTAACCTGCATGCTTTTAAGTATGCAAAAACCCCCAACTTATGCAAACTAAAAATTTAAATGTTATTGTAATAGATAACGATCCACTGTTTAAAAAAACGTACAAGCACTATTTTGAGTTATACTCAGACTACAACCTAATTGGTATATATGGTTCTGCAAAAGAAGCTTTAAGATCTTCTACAACTGTATCACCAGATATTATTATTACAGATATTCCTGAAGAAGAATTAGGTGGTATAGACGTACTTATTAAATTTAAAAAGAAAGCAATTAATGCTAAAATTATAATTGTTAGTGAACAAAATGATTTTACACTAATTAAAAAAGCTTTTAAAAACGGAGCAAATGGTTACCTAACTAAACCGCTTACAGAAATGAGGCTTTATGATGCCTTAAACTCTATTAAAGTTGATGGCGCTGCACTTAGTAATGATATTGCTAAGCAAGTAATATCTATGTTTCAGCGTAAATCTTTTAGTGAGTTTTCTAAAAGAGAAAACGAAATTATAGATTTATTGTTTGAAGGAGCTACGTACAAAACAATAGCAGAAAAATTATTTGTTACTGCAAGTGCAGTAAACTTTCATATTCAAAACATTTACTTAAAACTTAATGTAAATTCTAAGTCTGAAGCATTGGACAGGCTAAGACAGTTAGATTGTGCTTAAAAGCACACAAGCAAAGCAAAAACATACAAAAACCTACTTATGCTATTTGCTTATGCTAAAATTTAAATAGTCTAGGCTATTTATGTAGATTGTCCATATTTTACCATAAGACCCTTGAAATTGTTGATTTTTTCAGGGGTTTTATACTTTTAATCAGTAAAAATAGTTTCTCCTTTTACTAACCAAGCTATTCCAAAACACTCTATAGCAACGGTCTCCATCCAAAAAGTAATGTGGTTTTGGTAATACACATCTTCTGGTATTACTTTTAATAAACCTAGCACTATTACAGTTAATGCAGACAACATTAATATTCCGCTTATTTTATAAATTGTATTGCGCTGCTTTTTTTCTTTAGTGCGTTCTGCCTTTGGTTTGTTAGATCTTGTAAAAATAAAGAGCGACATATAGTTAAGACTTAGCAAAAATATAGCTGCTGCTATGTAATGAAAACGCACACGCCAAACACTATCTTCTATATATGTTACACTATATGCTGCATCTGCATCACAACACGTAACCGCTATATTATCTGTAGGAAACAGTAGTAATAAAATTGCAAAAAGCCCTGCTATAAAAGAGACATAAAAATCTATAGGCTCTCTGCCTTTATATACCATTAAAAATATAGCCATAATACTTACAACTATAATAAAAATAGGGTTTGCACGTGTATAATAATAATGACTAATAGATTCTAATGTGCTTGGATGCTCTGTTGTAAGCCATAAAAAACCAAATAATAACACAGGTAATATAATGCCTAAAACACCTATTAATTTACGTAAAGTCTGAGTATTAGTTAGCCAAATATCATCATCCCTATCATAATTTAAATGTAACATTTTTTGCATTTTAGAAGGCGATGTTTTTTCGTTCTCTAACTTCATAACAATACTATTTAGGTAATTGTTCTACTATATAATTATATCCTAAAGCTATTAAAATAGCCAACCCAAAGCTTATTAAAGTTCCTATTAATATGTATTCTGTTAACTTACGATCGTTTGCTTTAGATAAATCTCCAAACCTAAAAACAGATTTAGCTGTTAGTAAAAACCCTATTCCACTCCATTGCCCCAAAACAATAAACATAAAAATAAACAAGCGCTCTAACACACCTATGTAAGCACCTGCATTTTTTAGTGATTTTTTTGTGTCGTCCTCTAATTTCCATTTAGAAATTATAACTTTCATTAAAATAGAAGACACATTTGTAAGTAAAAAAATAGCTATTAAAAATAGTATTACACTAGGTGTAGTTAAATAAGCTAGGTCTAAACTATAATCTGTATAAGTAGTAGCTACCAATACTAATATTACCAAGTGCAATGCTTGATCTAAAAAAAATAACACTCTTGCATTGGCATTATTCTGTAATATAAGTTTTGCTAAGTCTATTAAATAATGAGTAATTATAATTGTTCCTATTCCTAAAAAATAGGTTAAGTTAAACTCAAAAATTACAAGCAAAGCAATTAAATGTACAAGTATGTGCAAATAAAGGTATACCGATTTTTGTTTCTTTTCTTGCTTGTCTTTTATCCAACTATTGGGTTGCAACACAAAATCGCCTAAAATATGAGCTAAAAGCAACTTTAAGGTAAATACTAACATAGTTTTTCTATTTGTGTGTTATAGTAATCTAATATTTTTAAAATCTCATCAAAGCCAGCTTTTTTTAAACTAGTACTTATATTACTTTGTTTTTTATCTAGTTTTTCTGCCAACTCTTTTTGTGTTACAGTTGTATCTTCTAAGCTTTCTTTTATTAAAAGCGCGTAATTTGGCGTCCAATTATTAACAGTCAGCTCTAACACATCTAACACTAAATTTAAAACTACATTAAAATCTTTCCAAGGGGTTTTTATTGCTAAAGTTTGCTTTTTTAACTCTTCAAAACACTCGCCAGAATTTACATAAGCACTACCGTTTGCTTCTGTAACCTTATCTGCAATATAGCTCTCTTCTCCTATTCCTATTGCCATTCTAACATCTAATGTTTTAAACTGCTTTAGTGCCGTTTTTAGTTTAAAAGCTACTTTTAACGCCAACTTTGGTGTTGTTTTTAATTGAAAACTGTCTCCTCTGTATATTTCCCAATCGTTAGGGTCTGTACCTATTTTTTGTAATTCTGACTTAAGTACTGGCAACCAAACAGCTACATCCTCTGTTCTAGAATTAATAATATCACCTGTTATAACTGCTATCATTTTTTATTTTTTATCAAATATATGCTATTTAACATATAAACACAATTATATGCTATATAACATATAATTTAAAATATATGATTTTAAACATATAAATTGATTTTCTCAAAAAAACTACGAATCTAAAAACAACTATTTTAACAATACTAAGTTTACAAAAATAGCAATTATTATACATTGAAAACGGAATTACATCATCAACCTAAAATAATTCAAAAACAAAAAAAGAGAAATTCTTTTAAAATGGTACTTTTGCGGTATGGTAAGAAACATTCAGCTTAGAACAACATTAAAAGAAGAACCTATAAAAGGGATTCTAACCAAAAAAGCTGCAAAATATTTAGGCATTCCAACATCAGAAATTACAGCCGTAAAAGTAGATCGTAAGTCTATAGATGCACGTAAGCCTACCATTTACTTTAATTATAAAGTATCTGTTTACATAAAAGAACCTGCTCCAGAAAGCAGTAATTATACGTTTGACTATAAAGATGTTTCTAACGCCAAAGAAGTTCATATTATTGGTTTTGGTCCTGCAGGTATGTATGCCGCACTGCGTTGTATAGAGCTAGGTTACAAACCTATTGTTTTAGAGCGTGGTAAAAATGTACAAGACAGACGAAGAGATTTAAAAGCAATTAACCAAGAGCACATTGTAAACCAAGACTCTAATTATTGCTTTGGTGAAGGTGGTGCTGGCACATACTCAGACGGTAAACTATACACTCGTAGTCTTAAGCGTGGTGATGTACGTAGAATTTTTGAAAATCTAGTGTATCACGGAGCAACAGACCAAATTTTGGTAGATGCACACCCACATATTGGTACCAACAAACTACCTAAACTTGTACAAAATATTAGAGAAAACATTATAAAATATGGTGGCGAAGTCCATTTTGATACTAAAGTGGTAGATTTTGACATAAAAAACAATACTTTAAAAGCCATTATTTTAGAAAATGGCAAAGAAATGGCTGTAAATAGTGTAATTCTAGCAACAGGACACTCGGCCAGAGATATTTACTATTTACTACATAAAAAAGAAATTGCACTACAAGCAAAATCTTTTGCAATGGGTGTACGTGTAGAACACCCACAACACATAATAGACAGCATACAATACCATTGCAGCGGACAAAGAGATGAGTTATTGCCTGCTGCTGCATATAGCCTTGTAGAACAGGTAAAAGGCAGAGGTGTATACTCTTTTTGTATGTGCCCTGGCGGATTTATAGTACCTGCAGCAACTGCTCCGGGAGAGGTTGTGGTAAATGGTATGTCGCCATCTAAACGAAATAATTTATATGCAAACTCTGGTATTGTTGTAGAAATTAATGTTGATGAAGATATTCCCAAATACAATAAATTTGGTGTTTTAAAAGGGCTAGAATATCAAAAAGATTTAGAAAAACTTGCTTTTACCGCTGGTGGAAGAAGCCAGGTTGCACCTGCACAGCGATTAACAGACTTTGTAGAAGGAAAATTATCTACAACACTAAATGAAACATCATACCAACCAGGATTAAAATCTGCTCCTATGCACTCTCTATTTCCAAAATTAATTGGTAGTCGTTTAAGAGGCGGATTTAAAGCATTTGGAGATAAAATGAACGGCTATTACACCTCTGAAGCTAATATTATTGGTGTAGAATCTAGAACCTCATCTCCTGTTAATATTCCAAGAACAGAAAAATTAGAACACCCAGAGATAAAGGGCTTGTTCCCTTGCGGAGAAGGTGGTGGTTATGCAGGTGGTATAATTTCTGCAGCTATGGATGGCGAAAGATGTGCAGAAGCTGCAGTTGCAAAAATATAATTTATTTATAGTGTATAAAACTAGCCTTTAGCAATAAGCTTTAGGCTATTGTAATATTACATTGTTTTTAAATAAACAATGCCACAACATAAAACTTAATGCGTTTTACTCAGTACTTCCTAACTTTCTTTCTCTTGTTGTGCTTTTTTAATAATAGCTTTAAGGCGTTCTTTACGCAGTGCCTCTTCTTTTTTCTTTTTATTAATTTTTCTGGCCATTAGCTTTGTGTGCTTTGCCTTATTTAATGTATTTTTTTCTCTTCCTTTTTTTGCCATAACTAGCTAAATTTTAAACACTTTTACATATACCAAAAATAAAAACTTATATTTTTTTTACTTTTTTTAAAACCCTACCTCAAATTATCTCGTTAGTATGGCAAGAGTGCATAAGTTTTTATAGCTTTGGTAGCTGCAAAAATAACACTTAAATACAGAACAATAACATAGTGTTTTAAAGCAAAAAATGGCAAATATTAAGCAACTTTTAGTACAAATTATAGCAATAAGCATTAGCTTGTTGTACGTGCTACATCCGTTGCAACACCAAATTAAAGATGGTTTACACGCTATTTCTCACGCAATAGAAGCACAAAATACAGTTGCAACACACTCGCACAGCCATACCTCAACAAAAGCACATAGTCATTCTCACGCCATACATCATGAGCATCAAATTATAACCTTTTTTAATGACCTGTTTGGCGCACCAGAAAACGACTCTAATGATAGTCTTGTACAGGAAATTAAAATAGACAAGCATATTGCAGACACATATGCATACAACATTAAAAATAACACAACACTTACCATTAACTATATATACACTAGTACAAATAAAACTGCAAAAGGCTATATAGCAATTGTAGAAAAACCTCCTAAAAGCGCACTAGCTTAATACTGCTTATATAAAGCAGAAGAACAATTATATATATAAGAAACGCCAGCTACTATAGGTTTTAACAAACCTATGGATATACTATGCGTTTACAATTCTGGTATCTAAGTGTAAAACTGTGTTATAGTTCTATACAGGATACCGCTTACAACAAACTACAATAAATGAAATATATTATAACAATATTACTGCTCTTGGCAACCATTGGCAGTATACAAGCACACGAACTAAAAGGTACTGTAATGTCTAACAACAATACACCTATAGAGGGTGTTAGTGTGTACAACCAAACAACTGGTAATTACACCTACTCTAACACCTCTGGTTTTTTTAAATTAAATGATGTCTCTTTAAACGATGTTGTTTTCTTTTACAACCTTGGGTACGCTACAAAACAAATTACAATTACAGAAGAGCATTTAAATACAACTATAAAAGTGAGCTTAACAGAAAGTGCTGTCTCTTTAGATCAAGTGGTTTTAGTATCTAAAGTAAACTCCCTTAGTACGTTTTTAGATGTAGATGTTAAAACCAACCCAGTAAAGTCTTCACAAGAAATTTTACGTAAAGTTCCTGGGTTAATTATTGGTCAGCACGCTGGTGGTGGTAAAGCAGAACAAATATTTTTACGTGGTTTTGATATTGATCATGGTACAGATGTTGCCATAAGCGTAGATGGTTTACCTGTAAATATGGTGTCTCATGCACACGGACAAGGATATGCAGATATGCACTTTATTATACCAGAAACGGTAGATAATATAGATTTTGGCAAAGGTCCTTACTATGCAAACGTTGGTAACTTTAACACTGCTGGGTATGTAAACCTAAAAACTAAAAAGAAGTTAAACAAAAATCTACTTTCTGTAGAAGCTGGACAATTTAACAGTTTACGTGCTGTAAGTATGCTTAAGTTATTAGATGAAGAACAAAATAATATGTACTTAGCCTCTGAGCTTGTACTTACAGATGGTGTTTTTGATTCTCCTCAGAATTTTAATAGAATAAACTTAATGGGGCGCTATAACTTTAATAATTACAAAGATCAAGAGTTTACTATTACGGCTAGTCATTTTCAAAGTAAATGGGATGCTTCTGGTCAAATACCTCAGCGTGCAGTAGACCAAGGACTAATTGATAGGTTTGGTGCTATAGATGATACAGAAGGTGGTAAAACTAGTAGATCTAACCTATGGTTTAATCATACCAAACAATTTAACGAGCACGAATCTCTTACTTCTAAGGCATTTGTCTCTAAGTATGACTTTGAACTGTTCTCTAACTTTACGTTCTTTTTAGATGATCCTGTTAACGGAGATCAAATAAAACAAAAAGAGTCTCGTAGTATTTTTGGAGCCGAATCTGTTTATGCTCATCATTTTCATTTTGATAAAGACAATTCGCAATTAAAGTTAGAAGCTGGTGCTGGCTTTAGGTATGATGATGTTAATGATGTAGAACTATCACACACAGCAAACAGACAAACCACTTTAGAAACTTATGCTTTAGGTGATATTGATGAAGTAAATATGTATAGCTTTTTAAACGCTACCTACAAGAAAAACAAGTGGACAATTAATCCTGGCCTACGTTTAGATTATTTTAAAAACGATTATATAGACAAGCTACAAACAGCTTATACTAGTTTAAGTGAAAACAAGGTTTTTGTTAGTCCTAAGTTAAATTTTATTTATGCTGCTTCTCCTAGCGTACAGTTATTTTTAAAATCTGGTATTGGTTTTCATTCTAATGACACGCGTGTGGTTACAGCTAACAAT
Organism: Cellulophaga sp.; assembly: GCF_039943695.1. Taxonomy (NCBI): domain Bacteria; kingdom Pseudomonadati; phylum Bacteroidota; class Flavobacteriia; order Flavobacteriales; family Flavobacteriaceae; genus Cellulophaga; species Cellulophaga sp. The sequence continues at coordinate 12,007 of NZ_JBDVAA010000026.1, forward strand.
GGTAAAGAAATATTACCTGCTGCTTATGGTAATGATTTGGGTGTAATTCTTAAACCATCATCAAAACTAGTTGTTAACGCTGCTTTATGGAGCTTATTCCTAGAACAAGAGTTTGTATATGTTGGTGATGCTGGTGTGGTAGAACCTAGTGGAAAAACACAACGTTATGGTGTAGACTTAGGTTTTAGATACAATATAACTCCTAATTTATATTTTTATAGTGATGCTAATTACGCTTACGCCAGAAGCACAGAAGAAGTAGATGGTGAAGATTACATACCACTAGCACCTTCTTTAACTGCTGCAGGTGGTTTAACCTTTAAAAACGTTGGTAAGTTTTCTGGTGGATTAAATTACAGATATGTAAAAGACAGACCTGCTAATGAGGACAACTCTATTGTTGCAGATGGTTACTTTTTATCAGATTTTAACCTAAGCTACAATACTAAAAACTGGAGCTACGGAATTATTATAGAGAACTTGTTTGATACAGAGTGGAATGAGAGTCAGTTTGCCACAGAAACAAGATTGTTTAATGAGGATAGCCCTGTAGATGAAATTCACTTTACACCTGGTACTCCTTTCTTTTTAAAAGCTAAAGTTTCCGTAACTTTTTAAAAACGGTATTTTTATTGCACCTAGTAAACCCACAGCTTTTGTTGTGGGTTTACTTTTTTATGAACCTAAAGCACCTATACTATTTTTGCAAAATTTATAGTATATTTAAATTAATGATTAAGAACCTTGTCTTTATTTTATGCTGTATAACACTCTTTTCTTGTTCTAACACAAGCTTAAAAAAGAAAGAGTATCCGTATGTTTGGAAAACTCTAAGTGTTAAAGCCACAGCATATAATTCTTTAGCTTACCAAACATCTTTGCAACCTACTATTGCTGCTTGGGGAGACAGTCTTTCTCCTGGTGATAAATACATAGCCGTTTCTAAAGATTTACTGCAATTGGGATTAAAAAGAGATACCAAAGTTAAATTAGAAGGTTTTAGTGGTATATTTTTAGTTAAAGATAAAATGCACTCTAAATGGCGTAACCGCATAGACATTTATATGGGAGTAGATGTAGAAAAAGCGATTGAATACGGAGTTAAAAAAATTAATATACAGTACAAAACTCTTAAAGATAGCTTAAATACGCCTTAAGTCTATTCAGTTCTTCTTATCTTTAAAACTATTGCTGTTTTACGTGTTGTAACATAATTTCTTCTTTATTTTAATTTGATAGGAATTTGCTTTTAATACGACAAAACACACAAGTAATATAACAGTATCATAACAATTGTAAAGTAGAAAGGAAATTGGTTTATGCTAACTTGGAAAAATGTAATTCATTTTGCTGTAAAAGGCAATTTAGAGCCAGATTTTAAAGTTGAAAAGTCGGAAAATGAGTGGAAACAGTTGTTAACACCTGAACAATACAGAATTACACGTAAAAAAGGAACCGAACCAGCACACACAGGTGCTTTATGTAGTTCTTTTGTAAACGGTAACTATAATTGTGTTTGTTGCAATACGCCATTGTTTAACTCAGACATTAAGTTTAAGTCTAACTCTGGTTGGCCTAGTTTTACACAACCCATTAAAGAAAATGCTATTAAATATGTAAAAGATAGTAGTTTTGGAATGATACGAGTAGAAGTTTTATGCAATACATGCAATGCTCACTTAGGTCATATTTTTCCAGACGGACCAGAACCTAGTGGTTTACGCTACTGCATAAACTCAGAAGCTTTACAATTACAAAATAGAAAGGAAATACAAGAATGAAGAATAGAAAATTAGAAACGTTAACTGTTGGTGGAGGATGCTTTTGGTGTACAGAAGCAGTTTTTAATGAAGTTAAAGGTGTAGAAAAGGTAGTTTCTGGATATACAGGTGGTATTGCGCCTGGTAGACCAACATACAGAGAAATATGCTCTGGCTTAACTGGGCACGCAGAGGTGGTACAGGTTACCTACAATGCCGCAGAAATATCATACCAAGATTTACTGGTTATATTTATGACCACCCACAACCCTACTACATTAAACAGACAAGGTGCAGATGCTGGCACACAGTACAGATCTGTAATTTATTACCATAGCCAAATGCAAAAAGAGGTTGCTGAGGTTGTTTTAGCAGAAATGGCTCCGTATTACGCAGACCCTATTGTAACAGAACTTAGTCCCATAGGTGTTTTTTATGATGCCGAAGAAGACCACCAAAGTTTTTATAAAAACAATAAAACAATGGGCTATTGTACGGTAGTTATAGATCCTAAATTAGCTAAACTGCGACAAATGCACGCAGATAAATTAAAAAGCGTAACAGTTTAATACAACATACAATACCTGTAATTCTTTATGACTTGCAGGTATTTTAAATTTTAAAAAAGAATGAAAGTTATACACAATAAAGAAAATCAAAAATTTACTATGGATGTAGAAGGTGCCACGGCATTTGTAGATTACAAACTTAAAGATGGCAAAATGTACTTGGTCTATTCTGAAGTACCTCCTAGTTTAAGAGGAAAAGGCGTTGGTAAAGTATTAGTAGAACAAACTTTTGAGCTACTTACTGCACAAGGGTACAAAGCTGTAGCTGTTTGTGGCTATGTAAAAGCTATTGCCAAAAGAAGTGATAAGTGGAATACTATAATTGAACAAGCTTAAGTAATGAAATTTAACTTAAAAAATAGGTTTACATCACAATTACCCGCAGATCCTATTTTAGAAAACTCTAGAAGACAGGTTTCTAATGCGTGTTTCTCTTATGTTACTCCTAAACAAACAGCTAATCCACAGTTAATACACTTGTCTGATGATATGTTGAAAACTCTTGGGCTAACTAAAAAAGATAGTGCTAGTAAAGAGTTTTTAAACGTGTTTACAGGTAATAGCGTTATGGCAGACACTAAACCGTATGCTATGTGTTATGGCGGACATCAATTTGGCAATTGGGCCGGACAATTAGGAGATGGTAGAGCTATTAACCTTGCTGAGGTAGAACACAATAACAAAATATGGGCTTTACAACTTAAAGGTGCAGGAGAAACTCCGTATTCTAGAACAGCAGATGGTCTAGCTGTATTGCGATCATCTGTAAGAGAGTATTTATGTAGCGAAGCTATGTACCATTTAGGTGTGCCAACTACAAGAGCTTTATCTTTAGCACTTACAGGAGATAGTGTATTAAGAGATATGTTGTACAATGGTAATGCTGCTTATGAAAAAGGAGCTATTGTTACCAGAGTTGCGCCAAGTTTTTTACGCTTTGGAAATTTTCAATTATTGGCAGCTAGAGAAGATATTTCTACACTAACTACCTTAGTAGACTACACTATTAAAAATCATTTTTCGCATTTAGGCAACCCATCTAAAGAAACATACATTGCATTTTTTAAAGAAGTTGCAGAACGTACGTTAGATATGATTGTGCATTGGCAACGTGTAGGTTTTGTGCACGGTGTTATGAACACAGATAATATGTCTATCTTAGGATTAACTATAGATTATGGCCCTTATGGCTGGTTAGACGATTATAATCCGGACTGGACACCAAATACTACTGACGCCGAAAATAGGCGTTACCGTTACAACAATCAACCTAATGTTGGGTTATGGAATCTTTTTCAATTGGCAAATGCTTTGTTTCCGTTGGTTAATGAGGCCGCTCCCCTAGAAGCCATTTTAGACAATTACAAACTTGGTTATGATAAAGCTTCTTTAAAAATGATGCGCTCTAAAATTGGTTTGTATTCTGAATTTGACTCCGACTTTAAACTAATTGAAGAGCTAGAAGCTAATTTGCAGCGTTTAGAGACCGATATGACCATCTTTTACAGAAACTTAACTGCATTTAACAAAGAGGCTCCTAAAGATGCTCTAAAACAGCTTAAAGAAGCTTTATATACTCCTACTGCACTTACAGATGACATCAAAGCACATTGGATTAATTGGTTTACAGCATATGCGAGCAGGTTAAAGTTAGAAAAAACTATAGATTCTGAACGTAAAGTAAAGATGAATTTAACCAACCCTAAGTACGTATTACGCAACTATATGGCTCAATTAGCAATTGACGCAGCTGATAACGGAAATTATAGTGTGTTAGATGAGTTATATCAGCTATTAAAAAATCCGTACAAAGAACAACCAGAACATCAAAAGTGGTTTGCCAAAAGACCAGATTGGGCAAAAAACAAAGTAGGTTGTTCTATGCTATCCTGTAGCTCTTAATATCTGGTCAAAACTAAAAAACAGATCCTATGCAAAAAACAGATTTTAGTAATTTAAAGGCAATGTACATTAACTGTACGCTAAAAAAATCACCATCAGAAAGTCATACTTCTAAACTTATGGAGGTTTCTAAGCAAATTATGCGCAAAGAGAATGTAACTGTAGATCAATTACGACTTGTAGATCACGATGTTGCTAGTGGTGTTTATCCAGATATGACAGAACATGGCTGGGAAAAAGATGAATGGCCAGAACTATTTAAAAAAATTATAGACGCAGATATCCTTATAATGGGGACTCCCATTTGGTTAGGAGAAAAGTCTTCTATTGCTCAAAAACTTATTGAAAGATTATATGCTATGAGTGGTATGACAAATGAAAAGGGACAGTATTTGTTCTACGGAAAAGTTGGTGGCACAATCATAACAGGCAACGAAGATGGTGTTAAGCACTGCGCAATGGGTATTTTGTACTCTTTACAGCACATTGGATATTCTATACCACCACAAGCAGATGCTGGTTGGATTGGTGAGGTTGGCCCAGGACCTAGCTACGGAGACACCGAGTGGAAAGGAGAAAAACTAGACACCCCTGTTGGCTTGCAGTCTGACTTTACCAACAGAAATACCACTTTTATGACCTACAACCTTATGCATTTAGCAAAAATGTTGAAAGAACAAGGTGGTTACCCAAGTTATGGTAATTCTCGTGAAGGCTGGGATAATGGCAAAAAGTGGAGCTTTGAAAACCCCGAATACCGCTAACAAAACAGCTAATTAACTGCTAAGCAACACCATAGTTGCACTGTAATTTTAAACCCTTTTTTCCGACAAAATAACCAATAATAACAAATAAATTAAAAACCACATTTATGAAAGCAATTTGGAACAACACTGTTATCGCAGAGAGTAATGATACTATAGTAATAGAAAACAATCATTATTTTCCTAAAGAGAGCATTAAGCAAGAGTTTTTTACAGCATCAACTACACATACTACATGTCCTTGGAAAGGAAAAGCCCATTACTATAGCCTTTCTGTAGATGGTAAGGAAAATAAAGATGCTGCTTGGCATTACCCAGAGGTGTCAAAAATGGCAAAACCAATAGAAGGTTATGTTGCTTTTTGGAAAGGTGTAGAAGTTGTAGAATAGTTTTTCTTTTAGTTTAGAATGATAGAAAAACAACTTTATATAATTGTATTAGATGGCAGATGCCATTTGTGCACAAAAGCTGTTTATAAATTGTTCATTGGGGTGCAGAGAGTCCAACAAAGTTTTATTTCTTCAATAGGATAAAACACAAATTCACCTCAAGTATTAATTATTAAACTTTATATTCAAATCAAAACACTTAAATAACTGGATAACAAATTTTTAAAAACAATACAAAATATTCAAAAATGTGTGCTTTATAAAAAATACCGATCGGAATTTTATGTGTTTTCCATCACTAAATTAAAACCACTGTAAACGATTTACAACCTGAATTTGAAAATGAAATTACCACAAAAGTTTACACATTTTTAACCTTTTATCCATCACAAAAAAAGTTTAAAAATTACTATCAAAAAAACTAATAAACTCTTTTACAAAACATACATTACACATAAACTACAACTGTCACTAAACAAGTTTTTTTAAGCACGTTAACACATCAAAACTAACTTATGAAGAGCACTAGATTACACATAAAAAATAAAAATGGATTACAGCTACAAGGATATTTAGAGCTGCCTGCAAACCAAAAACCAAACTACTTTGCCATTTTTGCTCATTGTTTTACTTGTAGCAGCACATTAACAGCAGTAAAAAACATTAGCAGATCTTTAACTAGTCACGGTTTTGGTGTTCTTAGATTTGATTTCACTGGGCTTGGACGTAGTGAAGGAGAATTTGCAAACAGTCATTTTTCTGCCAACGTAGAAGACCTTATTGCCGTAAATAATTACTTAAAAGAACATTATGATGCTCCCTCCCTACTGGTTGGACACTCACTTGGTGGGGCAGCCGTTATTGTAGCAGCATCAAAACTAGATAATATTAAGGCAGTTGCTACCATTGGCACACCTTCTACAGCTAGCCACGTAACACATTTATTTACTCACGATGTTGATAGCATACCAGAAAAAGGTGCTGTTGAAGTTAATATTGGGGGCAGGCCATTTAAAATAAATAAAGAATTTGCTGAAGATTTTAGTAAAACCGATTTACCTAAAATCACGAAAGAGCTGCGTAAACCTATTTTAATACTGCACTCACCTATAGACACCATAGTTGGTGTAGACAACGCTCAGGAGCTTTATTTAACCGCACACCACCCTAAAAGCTTTGTAAGTTTAGACCAAGCAGACCACCTACTTACCAACCCAAAAGATAGTGTTTATGCTGGTAATGTAATTGGTACTTGGGTACAGCGTTATTTTGAGCCTAAAGAAAACAAGATGCTCTCTACAGATGGTGAACAATTGGTTGGACACCTTAACTTACTAGAAGACAATTTTACCACAACAATACAAACCAAAAAACATACTTTAATTGCAGATGAACCAGAAGATATAGGTGATGATTTTGGTCCGTCTCCTTACGATTTTCTAAGTGCAGGTTTAGCTGCTTGCACCGTAATGACTTTAAAAATGTATGCGCAGCGCAAAAAATGGGATTTACAAGAAGTTTTTGTTTATATTACGTATGCAAAAAAACACAGTGCAGATTTAATGCTAGATGTTGATAAACCAACTAAATATGACCATCTTTCTAAAAAATTAAAGTTTATAGGCAACCTAGATGAAGTACAAAAACAAAGACTTAAAGAGATAGCCTCTAAATGCCCTGTTCACAGAACATTACAAAGTGATATTATTATAGATACAACCATAGTAAATGACTAATATAAAAGACGCATACCTAAATACTCGTAACAAATTTACAGACATATGTAAAGGCCTAAAAACTGAAGATTACTCTGTTCAACCAAAAGAATTTGTGTCGCCACCTAAATGGCATTTAGCACATACCACTTGGTTTTTTGAGCAGTTTGTTTTAAAAGAATTTAGCCCAGAATATACCGTTTATAATGACGATTTTGCATATCTTTTTAATAGCTACTATAACAATGCTGGCGAACGTGTTTTACGTCCTAATAGAGGATTAATGACTAGGCCAACTGTAGACGAAGTTTATACTTATAGAGACTATGTAGATAACAAAATGAGCGCCTTTTTAGATGCTAACCCACCAAAAGAAGCTATAGAAATTATAGAACTAGGTATAAACCACGAGCAGCAACACCAAGAGTTGTTTTATTATGATATTAAATACATTTTTGGTAATCAGCCCACCTTCCCTACTCTTAAAAACAATATTATACTAAATGATATTACACAAAAACAAGAGTTTATTAGCATAAAAGAAGGCGTATACCAAATAGGACACAACACTTCTGGTTTTAGTTTTGACAATGAATTAGGTGTTCACAAAACTTATATTCATAATTTTAAAATTAGCAACAACTTAACTACTAATGCAGAGTATATTGCATTTATAGAAGCCGGTTGCTACACCAACTTTAACCTTTGGCACGCAGAAGGCTGGGACTTTATCACAAAAAATAATATTACAGCACCGCTGTATTGGCACAAGGTTAAAAACGTTTGGCACTACTATACTCTTGATGGTTTTAAACCCGTAGAACTAAATAAACCGGTTACACACATTAGTATGTACGAAGCTTATGCCTATGCAGAATGGAAACAAATGCGCTTACCTACGGAATTTGAGTGGGAAGTTGCTGCAGAACACCTAAACTACGGTCAGCTTTGGGAATGGACCAATAGTGCCTATTTGCCTTACCCTAACTTTTCTAAAGCCCCAGGTGCTTTAGGTGAGTATAATGGTAAGTTTATGATTAACCAACACGTGCTTAGAGGAGCCTCTATAGCAACACAAGAGAACCACAGTAGAAAAACATACAGAAACTTTTTTCAGCCAGATATGCGTTGGTTATTTTCTGGAATAAGACTTGCACAATAAATTATGGATTATACTTTTGATAAAGATATATTAGACGGCCTAAGTACGCCAAAAAAACACCTTTCTTCTAAATACTTTTACGATGATGCAGGTAGCAGAATTTTTCAGGAAATTATGCACATGCAATCATACTATTTAACAGATAGTGAATTTGAGATTTTATCGCTTCAAGCAAAACAAATTGTTGATGCGCTAGAGTTTAACGTACCGTTTAACATTATAGAGTTTGGTGCTGGCGACGGGTTTAAAACTTTTAAACTATTAGAATATTTAGAGAAAAACAACATTGCTTTTCACTACATACCAATAGATATCAGCAAAGAAGCAATAGATATGCTTACCAAAAAACTAAAAGAACGCTTACCAAATGTATCTATTAAACCTAAAATTGGCGACTATTTTAAAATGCTTAAAGAGCTTAAACAAGACACTACACCAAGTTTACTGCTATTTTTAGGAAGTAACATTGGTAATTATGCTTATGATGAAGCTACAGAGCTACTACAGCTTTTTAATAAGAATATGAAGCCTAAGGATAAGTTACTAATTGGCATAGATCTAAAAAAGAACCCTATTACCATACACAATGCGTATTTTGATAAAGACGGAATTACAAAACGTTTTAACCTTAACCTATTACTACGTATTAACAGAGAGTTAGAAGCCGATTTTAAAATTGATGATTTTGATTTTTATTGCCATTACAACCCAACTAACGGAGAAGTAAAAAGTTACATTGTAAGCCTTAAAAAGCAACAGGTTTACCTTAAAAAGTTAGATAAAGTGATTAATTTTAATCAGAATGAGCTTATTTGGACAGAGTTATCTAAAAAATACGACCTTAATGAGATTGAAGATTTAGCCACAAAAACAGGTTACACTCTTGCTACAAACTTTTTAGATTGTAAACATTATTTTACAGACAGCCTTTGGGTTAAGTAATTTAAAGAGTAACTAAGACAAACACAAAACCTTTTTTACATACCACAGTTTATGTAAAAAAGGTTTTTTATAGATAATTACAATTTAATTAAACCATAAAAATCAATAAACACTACTCTACATTTTTATCTTTTGTAAAACCGTATAAATTCTGCTTTACAAATCCTTTAGGAAAATGATCATCACCCTTAAAACCTAAACGTATTGTACCACTATCTTCTGGTATGTAGTTTGTTTTAAAAATATAATCCCAAAGACTTAAACTAATTCCAAAATTAACACCATAAGAACCTTCTGGTATTGTGTATGCATGATGATATAAGTGCATTACCGGATTATTAAATATATATTTTAATGGTCCCCACGTAATTTTTATGTTAGAATGATTAAAATGCCCTATAGTAATTGCAAAAAAGTGAACTATATATGCTTGTTCTGGCTCAAAACCACCTAAAATTAAAACACTAAAGGTTTTTAATGGCTTATACAATACGTTTTCCATCCAATGGTAACGTAAATGAGCAGCAAAACCCATTTCTTTAACACTATGGTGCACTTTATGAAAGTTCCACAATACAGGAAATTTATGCAACAATACATGTGTAAACCACTGCACAAAGTCTAGAACTATAAAGAAAATTAATAATTGCCAAGCCATATGCAACTTAGACAAATCTACAATAGCTAAGCTTTTAATTGTAATACCACTAGAGTTAAACAATAACTCTAACACTTTGTAAAAACCACTAATAACTATAGAAAAAACAAAGAAATTAAAAAACATATAGAAAAAATCTAACCAAAAATCTTTTCTAAATATAGACTGATTTTTACGCCAAGGAAATACAATTTCTAAACTCCAAACAACTAAGGAAATAAGTAATAATCCCCAAAAATAGTTGGTGTACCAAGGCACATCTAAAATTATAGACTTCCAGGTCCAACTTAAAGAACCTGAAAAAGCACTAATAAAAGCATCTAAATATTTTGTCATACTACAAATAAGAGTCGTAAATATCTATATTTTCTAACAAATAGAACGTAACAAATGTTACATATTAATTGCATTTGATGCCACCCAATAATATTTTTAAACATTTTCTATTTTATTTATTTAAATTTACCCAAAACCAACAAACTATTTATGGCAATTTTAACTTCACTAGGACTCATATTAATAACCTGTATTATAATTTGGAGAGCCTGTGATGGCTTTGAAATGGCATCTAATTACCTAGGCAGAAACATGAAAGAAGGTATAAAAGGTGCTACTATAAACGCTATAGGCAGTAGCTTACCAGAATTATTTACTACACTGTTTTTTTTGTTTGTGTTAAAAGATAAAGACGGGTTTTCTGGTGGTATTGGCACAACAGCTGGTAGCGCTGTTTTTAATGCAATGATTATACCTGCGGTTGTAATTTTAGTTGTAATAGGAAAAAAGATAACTTCCAAAATAGAAGTTTCTAAAAAAGTAATATACAGAGATGGTATAGCATTAATTTTAGCAGAGTTAGCTTTAATATTTGTAATTAGCGGTACATCTTTAAATTGGATCCACGGTTTAATTTTAATGGCACTTTACTTTGTTTACGTTGGCTATATGCTACTTAGTCAAGGACCAGGTGAAGTAGAAAACGACTACGAAGAAGAGGCTGATGGCGGCAACAGAGCCGTTGCCTTATTTAAAGGTGATTTAGCTACTGTTGTTCTTGGAGATTCTAAAATAAACCAAGTAAAAGCTATTGGATTACTAATTGTTTCCGTTTTATTTATAGGATTAGCTTGTTTTTGGCTGGTAGAAGCTTGCCAGGAATTTGGTGCTGCAACTGGTATGCCTATTTACTTTGTTTCTGTTGTTTTAGCATCTGCTGCTACAAGTGTACCAGACACTATTATATCTTACAAAGATGCAATGAAAGGTAATTATGATGACGCTGTTGCTAATGCTTTAGGTAGTAACATATTTGATGTTTGCTTTGCTTTGGGTTTTCCTTTATTCTTGTTTACATTAATATACGGACCTATAGAAATGAGTGCAGACACTATTGAAAACATAGGGCAATTGCGAGTGCTACTTTTAATACTAACCGTAATTGTATTTTTTATATTTATACTTTCTAAAAAAGGCATAAAAGGAATACACGCAAAGTTACTATTACTACTTTATGTGTTATTTGTAATATATTCTGTTGGCAAAGGTTTAAGCTATGACATTCCTTTAATTAATGAAGTTTCTAATGGTCTATCTCATATATCACACTGGTTTACGAGTATTATTTAAGATAATGTATCATATAAAAAAAGGAGTTTATTTTGTAAAATAAACTCCTTTTTAATGTTTTAAAGTCACTATTTTACAGCTCGTCTTCAGATAATACAATTAAAAAATCATCTTCTAATAATTCTATTTCTGTGTCTTTAGATAAGTTTAAAGTAATACCAAAATTATTTTCTAAGCTTTTGCTTAAATTACCTTTTCTAATTCCTAGACAAATTTCATCTCTCTGTTGTGCACAAAAAATAGCATCTGCAAAAGTTATTTTCTGCGGAAAAGTATCAAAATAAAGTGTTGCTGGTTTTACATAAATTTCACTTCCATCTTCAGAGAAAATATCGTCGTAAAAAGTCTTCATTAAAGCCTCTTCACTCAATTGCGCCAATATCATTGTAATTAGCTTATTACTAATTATAAAATCATCTACATTTGTTTGTGTAATTATTTCTTGATTTTCAGAATTTAAAACCTGAGTAATTATATGTAGTCCGTCTGCGCTTTGTACTAGTTTACGTAGTAACAGTAAAATAATTAGGGTATCAGAATCTATTTTATCTGCAGATTGCTCTTCCATACTCTGAGACAATATTACAACCGTATCATAACCCTCTGGATTAACTTCTTCAAGCTTATGTAGATCTAAAGGATTAGAATTATGCAAATTGATATTAAAATCTGGATATAAACCTTTAATTTCTGTAACTATCTGCGTTAATTCATCCGTAGGTTCATCAAACAAAATATCAAAATCTGAACCTTCCAATAAGTAATCCGTAGCCTCCTCTATAAAAACTTCAGCCACTTTATGCCAACCTAAGATTAAAATTCGTTTTTTCTTCTGCTCTAAACGAACATCAATAATTTTTTTATCTCTATTAGGAAAAAAGTATTGCTTCCCCTCAAAAGATATTGTAGAATCATCCTCTGCTAAAATTACAACAGAATCTCCATTGTTTAGTACTTTATCTACTGGAGGCCTAAGCACCAAACCTTCTTCCTCTGAGTAAATACCCAACGGAATACCGTCTTTTAAATAATAACTTAATTCTCCAAAAGGCACCTTATTCCAATCATCTTCATAAAAGTATATTTCACAGCCATCAAAAGATAAAATCTCTTTGTAGACAGAATCCAAACCACTTGTTAACGATGTCTGTATTAAAAGTTTACCCATAATATTCCAGCTATCAATAGCAATAATATTATCATCTTCAAAAAAGCTTATAATATCCCTTTTTTCTTTGGTAAAAATCTCTGCAATAATTGGCAACTCGTTTTTACCATTTTGACAGGCTGTAATTGCCAAGATAGATTTAACAGATTGTACATCACTAGCTTTCTTTTTACTTAAAGTTGCACTTTCAGAACAACCAGCAAGTATTATAATAGACCTAGCCGAGTGTAAATTAATACGTTTTAGTTCGTTAATATTGGCATAATCTCCTTGAGTTGTAATTACCTCTGTCGTCATCATATCTGGCAAACGCTTAGTAATTAAGTTATCCATTTCTTCTTTATCTGTGTTAGATAAAATAACAACAGACGCTTTAGACTCGCTCTCATTAGCTAAAATCAATTCTCTTATAACATCTACTACACGCTCATTCCATCCTAAAATAATAGTGTGATTACTTTCTATAACCTTACCCCTACCTTTTCTAAAATCATACAACATTGTATCTAAGGCAGTTGTAATAAAACCAATAAGCATAGACAGCAAAATAACACCAGTTAAGCCAGATAAAACCGTTAAAACCTTTAAAAAAGTTGGTGCATCATTATCCTGATTCATATTACCAGGATCTGTCATTTCTAAAAAAGTAACCCAAATATCTCTAAAAATGTTTCCTGTATAATCTAGACTAGGAAAAAGATTTATAAGTAATAATCGCAGTCCTACCAGAAATACAAATACAACGATAAATATAATTAAAAGACTCTTAAAGATTGATGAGCCTCCTTTGCTTAAAAAGCGTTCTGCCTTGTAGTTTAAGCGTTCAGAAAAAGAATTCTTCATAAAGAAAGGTTGGTTAGAGGTTTTGTTATGGGTTGTTTTTATTTTTTATTCTAACATTAATAATATCAATTATTTTACACCTGCTGTAAACCCCAACATAATCTCTTCCATTTTAAAACAACTACAATATGTATTATTGCTTAGTAAAATTTTAATCAAATAATTAGTCATGCACCTAAAAGCAGTGGCAATAACCTAACTTTTATTAAAGGTATAAATACTTACTATTTAATATGTTAAATAACACAAAATACATTAAAATATTGCAACAGAAGTAATTTTATTAACTAAAGGTTAATACAAAAGCTGAAATATTAATAAAAAAACAAGAAGTTATCTAACAAAGACTTAAATAACCATTAAAACCACTGTAAAGCCTTTAAAAAAAGACTGTAACAGAATAAACAAAAACACATTATTGCTATAAATTTAATTATAAAACTAACAATAACATACGTAAAAACAGCTTACACTTGCAAAAACACAACAAAAGAGCATTGTTATTAAAATGTTAACAAACAACCTAAAGCATAACTTATAATTGCCCATTTTTTAGTACTTTTCAAAATACAAGAACAATTAAAAATCCAAATATGAAAAAACTAGCATTTATAGCCTTAGCTTTGGCTGTAAGCTGTAATTCGACTCAGAAAACTACAGGCGAAAAGAAAACGGAAAAGGCTGTGGAAGCTAATCCAGAAACTTATGGTAACACTATTACCGAAGCTGAATTAAAAACACACTTATACACTTATGCTTCTGATGAATTTGAAGGCCGTGAGACAGGAAAACCTGGACAAAAAAAGGCTATAGAATACATTAAAAAAGAATATATAGGTTTAGGTATTAAACCAGCTAAAGCAGATGGTAACTACTTTCAAGATGTTCCTTTAGAGATATCTAAACTACCTACAGGTTCTCTTAGCATAAACGGAACGGAATACAAATTAGGAGAGGATTATGTTGCTACTACTGCTGCTTCTGGAGACTACACTAATGTTGTATATGTAGGTTTTGGTATAGAAGAAGAAAACTACTCTGACTATAAAAACCTAGACGTTACAGATAAAATTATTGTAGCTAAAGTAGGAGAACCTAAAAATGATGATGGTACTTATGTATTGTCTGGTTCTAAAGAAAAATCTTCTTGGAACAACCCTTCTGAAGCATTAGCAAAAAGAGTTGAAACTGCAAAAGAAAAAGGTGCAGTAGGTATTATTTTTTACGACGAAAACAACTACCCAAGATACCAGCAATATTTTGCTCAAATGAAAAAAAGCGGTAGAGAAAGAATTTCACCTAAACCTGCAACACCTAATAAGTTTGCAACAATTTTAGTTAATTCTAAATTAGCAAACGCCATTGTTAAAAACATTGCTACAGATAACACACCTAAAGTTGTTAACACTACTTTAAATGTAGATTTAAAAAGCGGCAATAAAGATGTAAAGTCTGAAAATGTAGTTGCTTACATTAAAGGTTCTGAGAAACCAGATGAATACCTTGTTATATCTTCTCACTTAGACCACATTGGTGTATCTGCAGACGGACAAGTTAATAATGGTGCTGATGATGATGGTTCTGGTACTGTTGCATTACTAGAAATTGCTGAAGCTTTTAGAAAGGCAGAATTAGATGGTAACGGACCAAAACGTTCTGTTGTATTTTTACACGTTACTGGTGAAGAAAAAGGTCTATTAGGTTCTCAGCACTATACAGATGTAGATCCAATTTTTCCTTTAGAAAATACTGTTGCTGATTTAAATATTGATATGGTTGGTAGAATTGACCCTAAGCGTGAAGGAGACAGAAACTATATTTACCTTATTGGATCTGATAAATTAAGTACAGAATTACACAATTTATCTGAAGAAGTAAATAAAAAATACACCAATGTTGTTTTAGATTATACTTATAATGATGAAAATGATCCTAACCGTTTTTACTACAGAAGTGATCACTACAACTTTGCTAAAAACAACATTCCTATTATTTTCTATTTTAACGGTACTCATGATGATTATCATCAACCATCTGATACTCCAGATAAGATTAACTACGATCTATTAGAGAACAGAACTAGATTAGTTTTTTACACAGCATGGGAAATTGCTAACAGAGCAAACAAACTAGTTGTAGATAAACCTACAGAATAGATTAAAAACCTAGCTTTTTAAAACAAGTAAACCCTTTACTAAATAATTAGTAAAGGGTTTACTTGTTTATTATTCATCTATTAAAATCAAAAAAGCCTTATCAAAATTGATAAGGCTTTGCTTTTGGGTGGAAGACCGGGTTCGAACCGGCGACCCTCGGTACCACAAACCGATACTCTAACCAGCTGAGCTACATCCACCATTTGTAAGCGGATGCAAAGATAATTTTTTTTATTTTATCTATCAAAATATTTTGCATCATATTTTAATATATTTAAAAAATAGATTGTAACGTACTAATTATCAATATTTATCGTAGTTTAGCCCCTGTTTATTATTTTTCGGCAGTCGTTAACAAGTACAAAAAAGCAGTTCAAACACACAAAATATGTTATTTCACAACATTAATTAGCCAATGCATATGCTTACTATTAAATTCACGTTTTAGTTACAAATACAGAATAGCAATAAAATTAATGGTTATAGAATCACAATATAAAGTGTATTGTTTAAATATAAGAAGGCCGTATTATCTACTGTCTTTACTTTGTACACTATTATTCTGCTGTATTACAAAAGCAAATGGTGTCAATACTCCTACTATTAGTAGTGACTTGGTTAAAAAAGACACAATTTATGTAAATGCCTTAATAAACAAAGCAGAAAGACTTCGTTTTTATAATTCTGACAGTTTACTAATTTTAGCTAATGAGTCTTTAAAACTTAGCGAAGAATTAGAATACAGTTACGGTATAAGCAATGCTCTTTTACAAACAGCCAATTACTATTCTGATGCCGGTAATAGTGAAAAAGCAAATACATTATATATAAAAGCTCTAGAAGAAAGCAAAAAGACAACAGACAGTAATTTACAATTGTCTATAATGAATAATTTTGCAAAATCTTATTATTATTTTGGTAACTACGCCAATTCTTTGGCAATATATTTAGAGGGAGTAGAATTAGCCGAAAAAAGCAATAACAACAGAATGCTTTCTGTAATGAACGAAAATATTGCCAACCTCTACTCTGCTCAAAAAGATTACAAACAAGCATTATTATTCTTAGAAAAATCTATAAAACTAAACCTTATTATTAAGGATGATTTTTACTCTGCAAAAACGCTATGTAATTATGCTTATTTACAAAGTGAAATAGGCAACATTAATAATGCTATGTTTAACATTAATAAGAGTATTAGCATTTTTGAAGAATACAATAATATTAGATGGATAGCAAAGGCCTATAGAGTAAAGGGAGACATTTACTTAAAACAAAAAAAATACACATGGGCTATACGTTGGTATGACCAAAGCTTTCATTTATATGACCAAATAAAAAACAACAGAGACAGGCTAAATTTACTGAGTGGTTTAGCATATGCACATTTTGGCAACAAAAATACAGATACAGCAGAATTATACGCACTTACAGCTTACAATGACGCAAAAGAACTTAACTCTATTAAAAATATAGAAAGCGCTTCTGACATCTTATATAAAATAAATAAAAACAAAAAAGACTTTGAAAAATCATTGTTTTTTCATGAACTATATAAAAAAGTAACAGATTCTTTATCCAGAAAAGAGAACAAGCGTAGTTTATTAATGCTTCAAACAAAAATTGAGAGAGATAAACTAAAAGAAACTAAAGAAGTTGTAGATAAACTAGAGAATGCAAGAATTAGGAGTGCTATTTACATAGGCATCTCTATTTTAATAATATGGGGTATTATAACCTATATGATGTCTAAAAGTAGAAAAGCTCATAAAAAGCTTAATACAGAGTTGCAATTAAAGCAAGTTGTTTTAGAAAACAGAGAAGAAGAACTGCAAGAGATTAATGAAACAAAAGATAAATTATTCTCTATTATTGCACATGATTTAAGAGGCCCAATAGGTGCATTATTAGATGTTTTAAAAATGATGAAGTCTGGCGATTTAGCCATAACAGAGTTTAGAGACTTTGTTCCTAAACTTATAAAAGATGTAGATCATATATCTTTTACATTAAACAACTTACTATCATGGGGACAAACACAGATGAATGGTGCAACTACCAATACTACATTAGCAGAATTAAATACTTTAGCAGAGAACAACATAAATTTATTAGGCGAAACTGCTAAAAAGAAATCTATTACGTTAGTAAATGAAATTCCAGAAAATACTATGATATTTTCTGATCCAAACCAAATAGATATTGTTATTAGAAACATAATTAGCAATGCACTTAAGTTTACTCCTAAAGGAGGAAAAATAACAATAGACGCACAAGAAAAATATCAATTTATTGAAGTTACCATAAAAGATACTGGCATAGGGATGAGTGAAGAAGACTTAAGTAAAGTATTTACTCCAAACCAAAGTCATACTACCTTTGGTACTGATAATGAAAAAGGAACAGGCTTAGGCATCTCTTTAAGTAAAGAAATGGTAGAAAATAATGGAGGTAATTTATGGGCAAAAAGTAAATTAGGAAAAGGAACTATATTTTATTTTACTGTTCCAAAGGGAGAAGACAATTATCAATACACACTATAATTAATACTAAAATTTTTAAATTCATAATACAGGATTACAATTACTAGTTATACCATATTTTTTAACTTAAAAACTTGTTAAACTAGTTCGTTATCAATATATTGCTAGGCATTTTTACACATTTTTCACTGTCACATGAACAATAGTTTACAAAGTAATTTACTTAAAAAAATAATTACACTTACACTTGTATGCTTTTCTGTGCTATCTGCCAATTCACAATCTAAAATAGACAGTATTAGAGCATTAGTAGAAAATGCATCTGAAAAATTAAAAACTAAAGAAGACAAACAAAACTACATAGATTTACTTACATCTTTAGCTAGTTATTACAGGTATGAAAACGTAGATAGCTTAAAAGCTATATCAGACAGAGTATACAAACTAAGTGAAACTATAAACTACAGCAAAGGTAAAACAGATGCTTTATCTCATTTTGCATACTACAACTCTTACCAAGGAGACTTTGATTTAGCCATAAAACAAATTACAGAAGCTTTAAACATAGCAGAGAAAATTGATTATATAGATGGTCAAATTAGTTTATCTAATCAACTTGGTTCTGAATATGCATATATTGGAAAAAATGGAGAAGCTTTAAAAGCTTATTTAAAAGGTGCAGATTTAGCTCTAGAAAACGATGAAAAAGTACTTTTATCTTTCATAAAAGATAACACCGCTAGTTTATATGCTTCCCAAAAAGACTACAAACAAAGTATTGCCTTATATAAAGAAGTAGACAAGCTAAACAAAGAAATAGGCAACCCTATATACATTGCAGAAACATACGCCAATATGTCTGACATTTACATTAGAGTGAATGAATTAGACTTAGCCACTAAATATATAGATAATAGTATTGCCACTTTTGAAAAAAAAGGGGAAAAAGAATGGCTATCTTATTGCTATATAAATAAAGGAAGAATATTAATTGAACAAAAACAGCCAAAATTAGCTTTAAAATGGCTAGGTATTAGTGAAAATATTTTAAAAGAATTAACAGACGATAGAACTGTAATGTCTTTAGAGAACGCAAAAGCTAAAGCTTACTTAAGTCTAAAGCAGATGAACAAAGCTGAAACTGCCGTTAACAAAGCTATTGAAATAGGAACAAGATTTAAACTACTAGAAGAACTAGAGGAATCTTACGAAACACTTTACCAAATACACAAACAAAATAACAAAACAGATTTAGCATTAGAAAGTCTGGAATTGTTTAAAAAAACTTCTGATTCTATATTAAGAAGAGAAAACAGCAACAGCTTAGGTGCATTTAAAACAAGAACAGAATACGAAAGGCAAAAAAGAGATACAGAGGCAGATGCTAAAAAAGAAATAGACAAACATCAAAATTACCTTTATATAGCAATTGCAGCTTTAGTTGTATTAAGTTTTATTTTACTACTTATAAAAATACAAGCTAATACTAGAAAAAAATTATACAACCAGCTTATAGAGCAAACCGAAATATTAAAAAAGAGAGAGAACGAATTAGAAAACATAAATAAAACAAAAGATAAACTATTTTCTATTATTGGTCACGATCTTAGAAATCCTATTGCTGCTTTACAAAGCCTTTTAGATATGTTTGTTTCTAAAGATGTAGAAGCAGAAGATTTTATACGTTTTATACCAAAACTAAAGAGTGATGTTGATGCTTTATTTTTTACGCTAACAAATCTGTTATCTTGGAGTAGAACACAAATGAACGGAGGCTCTACTTCTCCTTCAAAAGCCAAAATAAACAACCTTACTCAAAACAATATTAACTTATTAGCTGAGCTTGCTGAAAATAAAAACATTAGTATCACAAATAACATACCTGCAAACGCTATTGTTTGGGCTGATAAAAACCAAACGAGTGTTGTTATACGCAATCTACTTAGTAACGCTATAAAGTTTACTAAAACAGATGGCAACATAGTTTTAAACGCTAAAGAAACTGAAAACACCTGGATTGTTAGCGTAAAAGATTCTGGTATAGGAATTAAACCAGAATTAATTGAAGAGCTATTTACCAACGAAAGTGCAATAGCAGTGTCTTATGGTACCAATAATGAAAAAGGTACAGGACTAGGACTTCCTTTGTGTAAAGAAATGATCACCAATAACAAAGGCACAATCTGGATAGAAAGCACCTTAGGTATTGGTAGTACATTTTATTTTGAATTACCAAAAGAAGAGATTTAATCCCTTAAATTAAGTCATCCAAACTATTTACAGCTACAAAGCGCTCTACAGTAAAACCTTCTGCGTGGTCCACCCCTATTAAACGCCCTAAATCTTGAGCTCTATAAGTTACACTTTGTAAAAAATTCTGACTCGTAATAGGTGTTTGTGGCGCATTACTATTTGTATCGTAAAACTGAGTTTTGTATGCTAAAACAGACTTTACTTTGGTATCTATAAAGCCTGTAACATCTACCACAAAATCTGGCTCTATATTTTTCCACTGTATATAATGATAAACGTTTTTAGGCCTCCATTTTTCCTGAGCTTCTCCATTTATTGTTGTTTCTATTTTTAACAACCCGCTTAAAAAACAAGCATCACTAACAAGTTTACTCCCTTTACCGTGGTCTATATGCCTATCATCAATAGCATTGCATAATACAATTTCTGGCTGGTATTTACGTACCATTTTAATTACTTCTAATTGGTGCGCTTTATCATTTACAAAAAAACCATCTTTAAAAGCTAAATTTTCTCTAACAGAAACACCTAAAATTTTAGCCGCTTCTGTAGCCTCCTCATCTCTAGTTTGTGCTGTTCCTCTAGTACCTAATTCACCTCGTGTTAAATCTACAATACCAACTTTTTTACCATTTGCAATTTCCTTTGCTATTGTAGCTCCTGCTCCCAGCTCTGCATCATCTGGGTGCGCCCCAAAAACTAATATATCTAACTTCATTTTATTCTAATCTATTTTACCTTAGCTAATGCTTGTTCTATATCAGCTATTAAATCTTCTACTTCTTCTATACCAACAGAAAAACGAATTAAACCATCCTTAATACCTTGTTTTTCTCTTTCTTCTGCACTTAATAAAGAATGAGATGTTTGCGTTGGCGACAAAACAGTACTCTCTACCCCTGCCAAACTCATAGATGGTTTTATAAGCTCTAATGCATTTTGAAAGTTCATAGCATTTATGTCGTCCTTAAGCTCAAAAGATAACATACCTCCAAAACCTTTCATTTGTGACTTTGCTAGTTCGTGGTCTGGATGCGACTCTAAACCAGGATAATACACAACTTCTACATCTTTATTTTGATGTAAATATTCTGCCATTTTTTGTGCATTTTCATTCTGAGCTTTTACTCTAATTCCCATCGTTTTCATACTACGTTCTAACAACCAAACTGTATAATCACTTAAGCTACCTCCAAAATTCTTTGCTAATTGAAAAATCTTATCTATATATTCTGCTGAAGATGCTACAGCACCTGCACAAATATCAGAATGTCCTCCCATATATTTTGTAGCACTGTGTATAACTATATCTATTCCAAAATCTATTGGGTTTTGGTTTACAGGACTTGCAAAAGTATTATCTATCATAGATACTAAATTGTGCTTTTTAGCCAAATTTGCAACCGCCTTTAAATCTGTAATCGTAAGCAAAGGATTAGATGGTGTTTCAATATAAACAACCTTTGTATTTTCTTTTATTTTAGCTTCAAAATCTTCAGCCTTTAAACCCTCTGTTAAAGAGTATTCTATTCCAAACTTAGTAAACTCTTCTTGTATTAAGTTATACGTGCCACCATATAATGTTTTTTGTAGTACAACGTGGTCTCCAGCGTGCAAAAAAGCCAATAAAGATGTACTTACAGCTGCCATTCCACTTCCAAAAATTAATCCGGCTTCTGTATGTTCTAATGCTGCTACCTTTCTGCAAAGAGCCTCTTGGTTTGGTGTATTAAAATACCTTGGGTAACGCTTAACATCTACGCCTTCAAAAGCATAGGAAGAACTCATATATAAAGGAGATACAGCGCCTTTAAACTGTTTATCTTCTACCTCTCCTGTATGTGTGCATATTGTGTTTAACCCTGCTTTAGATTGCTTCATTTTTTTAGTTTTAGTGTTATTTAGTTGCTCTACCAAAGTTACAAATTTAGAACCTAAACAACCTAACAAAACTATTTGGCATTATTAGACGTATATAAATTTAACAACACTATTATAATTTGAATAAATAACAACATAATGAACCTTAAAACAACTGTTTATTTCCTTTTAATAATTAGCTTATTTAGCGCTTGCTCTACAGATAGCGAATCTGACGCATCATCTACTGATAATAACAACGAAGTTATTACTGAAGAAATGAAAGACAGAAATAGAAAAAATGTAGGTGACTCAGCAAACGATTTACTGGCTAATGACAAATATAAAACTACTGTTTTTGAAATATTCTACGTAAAAGATTATAAACCTACAGATGAAACTGTAGAAAATTTTAAATCTTTTGTTACAGAACGATTAAATAAATCTAAAGGTTGGGAAATTCGACTTGAAGAAATTACTGTACCCGCAAAAACTGCTTACACGGTTGATGATATTATTGCTATGGAAAACAACTTGCGTACTCAGTATAATACAAATGATAAAATTGCTGTTTTTGGTATTTATTTAGATGCAAAATATGCCGGAAATACAGAAAATGGCTCTGTTTTAGGAATTGCCTACCAAAACACATCTTTTGCTATTTTTGAAAACACTGTAAAAACTTTTAGTAACAAACCTCTAGCTCCAAGCAGAACAGTATTATCTACTACCGTTTTAAATCACGAATTTGGACACTTACTTGGTTTAGTTAATGTTGGATCTGAAATGCAAACAGACCACCAAGACATAGCACACGGTAAGCATTGTGATGTAGATAATTGCTTAATGTACTGGACTGCAGAAACAGGGGAAGGACTTTTAAACTCTATTACAGGAGGACAAATACCAACGTTAGATCCACAATGTATAGCAGACCTAAAAGCCAATGGCGGAAAGTAAACTATTTAGAATAGTTTACTTTATATCTCCAGTAACTTATTAAACCAAGTACCACAACACCTGCTGCTGTATACCATATAAACATAGGGGTAATAACTTGCGCTCCACTAGCATAACTATGCAAACCTGCTAAGTAAAAGTTTACTCCAAAATACGTCATCATAATACTTGCAAAAGCAACAATACTTGCAAAGTTAAACAACCACTTACTACGTAAACCAGGTACAATTCTCATATGCACAACAAAAGCATAAATCATAATAGATACTAATGCCCAAGTTTCTTTTGGATCCCAACCCCAATAACGTCCCCAACTTTCGTTAGCCCACATACCTCCTAAAAAGTTACCTATAGTAAGCATAACAAGTCCTGTTGTTAAAACAAGCTCATTAATTATGGTTAACTCTTTCAAGTTAAGATCCATACGCTCTTTGTTTTTCTTGGTTGTTAGTATAATTAGTATTAATGATGTAACCCCTAGGATCATCCCAACGGTTAATGGTCCATAACTACCCACAATTACCGCAACGTGTATCATTAACCAATAACTATCTAAAACTGGCACTAGGTTAGATATTGATGGATCTACCCAGTTTTGGTGTGCTATCCACAATAACATAGCAGTAACAAAAGTAGCCGCTGCAATTGTTAAATTACTTTTACGTGCAAATAATAAGCCCATACCTAAAGTAGCCCAAGCTACGTAAATAATGCTCTCGTAAGCATCACTCCACGGTGCGTGTCCAGATATATACCAACGTAATATTAAGCCTGCTGTATGCCATAAAAACAACAACCAAATTGTCCCTTTAAAAAAGTAAACAGCTACACGCCAAACACTACGATCTTTAAATATTTGAAAAATTAAAATAATAAATAAAAATAAGCCCACAACAGCGTATGACTTATATAGCACATTAAAAATATTAAGCTTATTGTAAATTACTTCTATATTTATTTTTCTGTCTGACGGTAATACTTCTTTTCCGTGGTTTATTTGATTTTGTTTTAAACCAGCTAACATTGTATTAGCTTTTGTATAATCTTCAGATTCTCTTGCTTTTTGCAATTCTAATAAATAATATGGTATAGCATTTTTTATAAAATTATCGTACAATTCTTCTTGGACAGGAAACTGACCATTGTTACTTCTATATTCTAAAGCAGATATCCATTTATTATTATCTACATTTAATAGCGGAAAAACCTTTAAAATTTCTCCACTTAAAGCTCTGTTTAAAAGCCCTAATCTAATGTTAACATCTTTATAATCTTGCTGAAATTTATTAGGATTATTAGTTGCAGTAGCTTCTACCAAAAACGGATCTAACTTGTAACTTTGCTTTTCATCAAAAAAGTCCATTAAAGTTGCATATCGTTGCCCAGCTGGCACACCTATAACTTTACGTATACTATCATTATACCCTTTTTTATCAATAGCAATAATATGTGCATTAGCCCACAATTGTTGGTTAGTCATCATAGATAAAAACACTTGATCTGATGTTAAGCCTAAGTATTTATCTTTTAAACTTAATTTACGTAGTAATTCTGATGTAAATGTGTTTAAAGGCTTCATACGTCCACCTTCATCTTGAATCACTAGCTTACCAAACTCCTCTGCATGTTCTTTAGATACTGCAGTTGCTAAAATAATAGAATCTACAACTTCTTGACTAGGTACTGCTGCGTGGTTATGACCATCGCCAGGACTATGCTGTTGTGCATTTACACTTTGAGAAGTTAAACTCAACAAAGCACCTAAAACTAAAACAGACGTAAGTTTTGCTTTTTTAGCTTTAATTTTGTCCAAAGAAACCGCTAAATCTTTAAATCTTGTTTTTCCAAAAAACATAATACCCATTAAACCTGCATATAACATAAAATAACCAATATAAGTAATCCAAGTTCCCCATTGGTCGTGATTAACAGATAGTTTTGTCCCTTTTTCATCAGGATCAAAACCTGCTTGAAAAAAACGATATCCCTTGTGATCTAATATATGATTCATAAAAATATCATAGTCAAATGGCTTTTCATCTTCAATAGTAACCTTACTCATAAAAGACGCATACCCTTTTTCTGTACCAGGATATTTTTCTGCTATAAAATCATTCAACTTAATAGCAAAAGGCAATTCGTACATTTTAGAACCATAAGCCATCCTAAACTCTAAATCGCCAATTTTAAAAGGATCTGCAAACTGCAACATACCTTTAGACCCTAGTAATTTTTTACGTACAGTTTTACCATTTACAGTAACATCTAAAATTAAGGCATCTGCCATATTTTTTGTACGTTCCTCTTTTGGTATAGGTATAATTCCGTTTTTACCTTTAACCAAAGAGTCTGGCATTACAAATTGCATATCTGCCATTTGATATAAAGAGCGTAATTGCAGTTTTTGTACCGTATCTTTTTTAACGCCACCTTGTAACCTATCTGCCATTCGCATAAAAGTACCTTCAAACGGAGATTGTATAGTGTAACTAGAGTCTGTTGCCGTAATATTAATAGCACCTTTGGTTGGTTTATTTAAAGCAAATAAAATATTATGTATGCTTTGTACAACTCCTTCTTCTAGATAATGATCATGACGACCACCACTACTAGATTCTACTATTTTTAAAAAGTTTTTTCCTTCTTCACCAATAATTAATCCTTCTTTAGCTCCATCAATAAAACCAGCATATTTAATACTGTATTCTGTTTTATCAAAATTTGTGTGTATTGGCAAACTAGACTTTAAACCCTCTGCTGTTACAAGAATAGGATACTCTTGCTTTTTCTGCATTTTTACTCCGTCTTTTTCACCATAAACTATGGTAGAAATGTATGTTTTATCAGAATAAAATACATTTTCAGTTTCGCCTTCACGTATAGGCATCATCCCCTCAAAACTAATGTATCTTGTTACAAATGCACCAATTATTATAAATATCCAAGAAAGGTGTAACAGCAATACTGCCCATTTTTCTTTGCGCAATAATTTATATCTAGAAATGTTTCCTAAAAAGTTAATTACAAAAAAGGCCATTATAGCCTCAAACCAAGTGGTATTGTAGATCCAAATTCTTGCTGTATCTGTGCTATACCAGCTTTCTATAAATGTCCCAAGAGCTAATGCTGTTGCAAAAGCAATAAAGAGAAATGACATTAAACGTGTAGAGAAAAAGAACTTCTTAATTAAATTTACCATCTTGGATAATACTATGTGAATTTGGTTTGCAAAAATACGCCCTTTTTGTGTTTTTTTGTACCTAAAACAACAATAAATGTGTTAATGAAACCCTAATATTTAACTATTTATTAGCTAGTCTTTGGTCTAGCATTAAAAATATGAATATGAATGTTAGACCCCATATTACGAGCCCTGTTTTTAGCAATATTTACATTATCGCCTTCAAAAAGTTCATCTAAAGTTGCAAACCAATGATTAAGCCAAATACCAAAATGCATTTCGTTTATGGTATTACCTGTAAAATTATCTACTTTATTATGCACAGCAATAGGGTTACCTTTGTATGTACCCCGCTCTATAAATAACTGATTGCTCCAAAAATTAGTAAGGTGTTGTAAATGATGGTCCCAATCTGTAATTATACCGTTAAAAATTGGACCTAAAGTTTCATCCTTTCGTATTTTATCATAGAATGCAGAGACCAATACATATACATTCTCTTTAGTTGTAAGCTCTAGTTTTTTCATATTACAAATTCTATTTAATACATTAGCAAATAATTATGAATGCATTAGTCACAAAATTAAGCAACAAAGTATTAATAAAAGACAAAAAAACTATTATTATGATTAGCGTTACACCCTTAAAAAAATTTCTTTGTTTTGCTCTTATTATTCTTCCCGTTCTTATAAATTTTAGTTGTTCTAGTGATGATGATTCTGACGCAGATACAGAAGAGGGACCAAAAGGAAATTGCATAGAAAATGGAGCTGAAATTACTATTACAGGCAATCACAATCACACCTTAGAAATTCCTACGCAAGACATAATTAGCGGCACCACAAAAGTATACCCATTAATTGGCGCTACAGGACACGAGCATATGCTTACCATTACAACAGAAAATTTTGCAACCTTAAAAACTAATAATGCTATAACCATAGCTGCAAGTACAAATGCAGGGCACACACACGCAGTAACAATTGGTTGTAAAGAATAATAGTTTTAAGCAGATTAACTGTACTTTTGTAGTATGATTAGGGTAGTTATTATAGGGTTAGGAAATATTGGTACACACTTATACAATGCATTTAGTGAGCTAAAAAATGTATCTATTGCAATGGTATACAACCGTACAGAAACAGCATTACTCCCCTTAAAAAATAGTATAAATACAACTACTGACATTAGCAATTTACCTAATGCAGATATATATATTATTGCTACCACAGATGATAGTATTTCCAATATATCTTCACAATTAGTCTTAGAAAATAAATTAGTAGTGCATACCTCTGGCAGTGTTGCTATTGCTGCTTTAAATGATAAAAACCGAAAAGGATCTTTTTATCCACTACAGACGTTTAGCAAAGGTGCTACTGTAAATTTTAAAGAAATTCCTATTTGTATTGAAGCAGAAAATAATGCTGATGAAACATTACTTCTTCAACTAGCAGAAAGTGTTTCTAACAGTGTGCATAAAATATCATCAGAACAAAGAAAATCTATACATTTAGCTGCCGTTTTTGTCAATAATTTTAGCAATCATATGTACCAAGTTGGACAAGAAATTTGTGAAGAAAACAAGGTTCCTTTTTCAATTTTATCACCCTTAATACAAGAAACCGTTACAAAACTACACAAACTATCTCCTTACGATGCACAAACAGGACCAGCAAAACGTAATGACATAGGTACAATGCAACGTCACTTAACCCAATTAACAAACAATACGCATAAAGAAATATATAGCGTTATTAGCAAATCTATTACCAACACTTATGGAAAAAAGTTATAAAGAATACTTACATAATATTACCACTTTTGTTTTTGATGTAGACGGTGTTTTTACAGACGGAAATGTACTGATTACCGAAAACGGAGAATTACTACGTAAAATGAATGTTAAAGATGGTTACGCCCTTAAAACTGCTATACAAAAAGGTTTTAATGTTTGTATAATATCTGGTGGCACTAGTGAAGGTGTACGCACTAGATTTAAAGGTTTAGGCGTAAAGGATATTTATTTAGGCGCTCACTTAAAAATAGAACCTATAAAAGAGTATTTATCTACCAACAATATAGACCCAAAAAATGTTTTATATATGGGTGATGATATGCCAGACGTGCCACCTATGCAATTAGTTGGCATGCCTACTTGTCCGCAAGATGCTATACCTGAAATAAAAGCTGTAAGCAAGTATATTTCTCAAAAAAATGGCGGTAAAGGCTGCGCTAGAGATGTTATTGAGCAGGTTTTAAAAGCACAAGGTAAATGGAATGATAATTACAGCGCTAAAAACGACTAAATGCTTTCTGAAAAATTAAAAGATTATAACATTATTTTAGCTTCTGGTTCCCCAAGAAGGCATCAGTTTTTTAAAGAATTAGATATTAACTTTAAGGTTGATGTTAGACCTATTGAAGAGGTTTTTCCTAATCATTTACATGCTGAAGAAATTACAGATTATTTAGCTGCTTTAAAAGCAGAACCTTTTAAAAAATCACTCCAAGAGAAAGATATTTTAATAACATCTGATACTATTGTTTGGCACAATAATGAGCAGCTAGGCAAACCCAAAAGCACTGCAGATGCTATTGCTATGCTTACAAAACTATCTAACTCTTGGCACCAAGTAGCTACATCTGTATGTTTTACATCTAAAAATAAGCAAATTACAGAAAGTCATATTACAAAAGTAAAATTTAAAGAGCTTAGCTTGGAGGAAATTACGTATTATGTAGAAAACTACAAACCACTAGATAAAGCTGGAGCTTATGGTATACAAGAGTGGATTGGCTTAATTGCTATTGAAGAAATTATTGGCTCCTACCCTAACGTTGTTGGCCTACCTACGCATTTAGTTTATAAAACTTTGCTAACTATAGCTAATGCATAACATTTTAAGTAATTTTACTTAAAATGTATTTGTTATGAAAAAATTAGTTGAACTAGGTATAATAGCAATTACGCTATTAATGTCTAATGCCTGTAAAGAAAAAGTACACAACCAAGATATAGCTGTTACTACTCCTAAAAAAGTTATAAAAAAAGAAAAGCCAAAGCCAGTATCTAACCAATTTAAAAAATATTGGTACAATGGTACGGCAGAAATAACATCATACAATTTAGAACAAGCTAGGTATGGCGAGTTAAGACAAGGTTCTGCTGTTTTGGTTTTTGTTACAGAGCCTTTTAGCGCTAAAAAACAGGTAAAAGCAGATCTACCTAGTAATACAAACATTCCTGTTTTAAAATTAAATAGTACCAAGAAATTTTTAACTGGTATTTACCCCTATTCTGTAATGTCTAGCACTTTTTATCCTGTTGGTGATAATTCTGCTTCATTAAAAATAACAAATTCTGTACAAGAATGGTGCGGACAAGTATTTTCTCAGCTAAACAATAAAGAAAAATTTGAGGTTTCTTCTTTTTCTTATTTTGAAAGCGAAGGAGATGAAAATTTCACCCTTGAAAAAAATATTTTAGAGAACGATCTTTGGGCAAAAATTAGAATTAACCCAGATAGTTTACCAACGGGAAATTTACAAATTATTCCGTCTTTTACATACATTAGGTTTTCTCATAAAAAATTAAAAGCATATGCAGCAAAGGTTACTAAAACCACTAAAGATAATGTAAGCATTTATAGTTTAGATTATCCTGATTTGCAGCGCAACTTAACAATAACGTTCTCTACAGCTTTTCCGCACACTATAGAAAGTTTTACAGAAACACATAAAAGTGGTTTTGGGTCAGATAAAAAAACACTAACAACTACTGCAACTTTAAATAAAAGAATACAAACAGCCTATTGGCAACAAAACGGAAATAAAGATTTACATTTTAGAGATAGCTTAGGATTATGAATGAATTTATAGATACACATCAAAATCAATTAATAAACAGCTTAATTTGTATTTTGGGCTTTATAGTACTGCGTTTTGTTACTGCAAAAGCAATTAGTAAAATAGGAAGAATTAGCGACATAAATAAAGTACGCACAAAGCTTATAATTAGATATGTTACCATATTACT
>NZ_JBDVAA010000027.1:0-4231 GCF_039943695.1 Cellulophaga sp.
CAATACTAATTTATGACATTTAAGAACTTAGGTTTATCTAATAATCTATTAAAAGCAATAGAGAAAAAGGGGTATACTACTCCGTCTCCAATACAAGAAAAAGCAATACCGCCAGTTTTAGAAGGTAAAGATGTTTTGGCATCTGCACAAACGGGCACAGGTAAAACTGCAGGTTTTACATTACCATTATTACATTTATTATCAGAAGAGAAAACGTTAAGGCATAGGCCAGTACGAGCTTTAATACTAACACCAACAAGAGAGTTAGCAGCGCAAATATTTGCTAACGTAAAAGAATATAGTGAGTTTTTAGATTTACGCTCTGCGGTAATATTTGGTGGAGTAAACCAAAAGCCACAAATAGCAAACTTAAAAAGAGGAATGGATGTTTTGGTGGCAACACCTGGACGTTTATTGGATCTTCACAATCAAAGATTTTTATCTTTAGACAAAGTAGAGATTTTTGTTTTAGATGAAGCGGACCGTATGTTAGATATGGGTTTTTTACGTGATATAGAACGCGTAATGAAATTAATACCAACAAAGCGTCAAAATTTAATGTTTTCTGCAACTTTTTCTAAAGACATTAAAAAACTAGCTCACGGTATTTTAAACAACCCTGTGCAGGTTGAAGCTACTCCAGAGAACACAGCCGTAGAAGTAATTCAGCAAAAAGTGTACAGAGTTGCAAAAGGTAAAAAAACGGGTTTAATTATCAAGTTAATATCAGATGGTAATTGGCAACAAGTTTTAGTTTTTACAAGAACTAAACACGGAGCTAATAATTTGTGTAAAAAAATGATTGCAGCAGGTATTTCTGCAGCGGCTATTCACGGTAATAAAAGTCAGGGTGCGCGTACAAAAGCACTAGAAGGTTTTAAAAAAGGAACACTACGTGTTTTAGTAGCTACAGATATTGCTGCTCGTGGTTTAGATATTCCTTTGTTACCACACGTAATTAATTTTGAGATCCCAAATATATCTGAAGACTATGTGCACCGAATTGGTAGAACAGGTAGAGCAGGAGCAAGTGGTGAGGCTGTATCTTTGGTAAGTGCAGATGAAACGTCTTACTTAAAAGACATTCAAAAATTAATTGGAATGCAAATTCCTGTAGAAATAGTAGAAGGTTTTGAACCAGATCCTAATGCATCAACAAAACCCATAAAACAAGGGCAGCGTGGTGGTTCTAGAAATTCTAGTAACAGACCTAAAAAAGCAGGATCTAAAAATGGTTCTAGTAATAATCGTAAACCTAAACGTAATAACGACCGCAGGTCTAATAATAAACGTAATTAATAATAATGCAAAAGTCTAATGACCCTTTACACGGTGTAAAACTAGCAACTATTATAGATGATCTAGTAGACTTTTACGGCTGGGAGTATATGGGTAACACAGTTAATATACGCTGTTTTACCCATAGACCTACAGTAAAATCTAGTCTTCATTTTTTACGTAGAACACCTTGGGCACGTACCAAAGTAGAAGAGATGTATTTACAATTGTTGCAGGAAAAAGAGAAACAATAACCTTGTGCTTGTTTTAAGGTAAATTACTAGTCTTTTTTATGTTTTTAAAAAAGATAGTATTTGTACTTTTACCAAAACTTTTTACAGGATGAACTCCAGAAGCAAACAGTTACAAGCAATAGATAGGTTACTTACCATAATGGATGAGTTGCGAGAGCAATGCCCTTGGGACAAAAAACAAACCTTACAAACTTTACGTCATTTAACCATAGAAGAAACGTATGAGTTGGGTGATGCTATTTTGGATAATAATCTGGAAGAAGTAAAAAAAGAGTTAGGAGATTTATTACTGCATATTGTTTTTTATGCCAAAATTGGTAGTGAAACTAGTGATTTTGATATAGCTGATGTAGCAAACGAGATTTGTGATAAGCTAATTCATCGTCATCCACATATTTACGGAGATGTAAAGGTAGAAGATGAAGAAGAGGTAAAACGTAATTGGGAAAAATTAAAACTAAAAGAAGGTAAAAGCAGTGTTTTAGAAGGTGTTCCTAAAAGTTTACCAGCATTGGTAAAAGCAAGTAGAATACAAGATAAAGTTGCTGGCGTAGGGTTTGACTGGGAAGAGCCACAACAAGTATTTGAAAAAGTACAAGAAGAGTTAGCAGAATTACAAGTAGAAGTAGATGCTGCTAACCAAGATAAAATAGAAGCAGAATTTGGTGACGTTTTATTTTCTATGATAAATTATGCACGTTTTTTAAAGGTAAACCCAGAAGATGCTTTAGAGCGTACTAATAAAAAATTTATAAAAAGGTTTCAGTATTTAGAGGGTAAAGCTAAAGAAATGGGGAAATCTTTAGAAGATATGACACTTGCAGAGATGGATGTTTTTTGGAATGAAGCAAAAAAAGAAAACTAATAGTAAGTAAAACTAAAAAATGATTTAATTTCATTTTTTTTAAAGTATTCAAATAAATTGAAACAATACACTAAAGAATTTAAATATAACTTAAAACTGGCATTCCCTGTAATATTGGGGTTATTAGGTCACACTTTTGTTGGTTTTGCAGATAATATAATGGTAGGTCAATTAGGTACAGCACAATTGGCTGCTGTGTCTTTAGGAAATAGCTTTGTGTTTATAGCTATGTCTTTTGGTATTGGTTTTTCTACTGCAATTACACCATTAGTAGCAGAAGCAGATGGTGCCAATAATGTAAATGATGCTAAAAGTGCTCTTAAACACGGAATTGTTTTATGTACTGTCTTAGGACTTTTTTTGTTTGGTGTAATACTCTTGGGTAAACCATTAATGTACTTAATGAAACAACCTCCAGAGGTGGTAGAATTAGCAATTCCTTATTTAGATTTAGTTGCTTTTTCGTTAGTTCCTTTAGTAATTTTTCAGGCATTCAAACAATTTTCAGATGGTTTATCACAAACCAAATACCCTATGTATGTTACTTTAATAGGTAATGCTATTAATATACTTTTAAATTACCTATTGATTTTTGGAACTTTTGGTTTTCCAAAATTGGGTATTATAGGAGCTGCCATAGGTACACTAGTTTCTAGAGTTGCAATGGTTGTTTTAATATGGATAATGCTAAAGCAAACTAAAAAGTTTCATAAATACGTTACTGGTTTCAATTTTAGAAAAATAGAAAGCAAAGTAATGAACAAGATTATGAAAATTGGTTTTCCGTCTGCATTGCAAATGTTTTTTGAGGTAGCTATTTTTACAGCTGCAATTTGGATCAGCGGTGTTTTAGGTAAAAACCCGCAAGCAGCTAACCAAATAGCTTTAAACTTGTCTAGTATGACGTTTATGGTAGGTATGGGACTAGGTGTAGCTGCAATGGTACGTGTAGGTAACCAAAAAGGTTTGGGTAATTTTAAAGATTTGCGTAGAATGGCACAATCTATATTTTTACTAACATTTTTATTAGAGGTTATTTTTGCAGCCTTATTTTTAATATTTAGACATTGGTTACCAACAGTGTATTTAGACGTAAATGATGCCGTAAACATAGTAGATAATACAGAAGTTATAGTAATAGCAGCTCAATTATTGTTAGTAGCATCATTTTTTCAAATATCAGACGGATTGCAAGTTGTAGTGCTTGGTGCATTACGTGGCTTACAAGACGTAACAATACCTACGGCAATAACATTTGTTGCGTATTGGCTAATTGGTTTTCCTATTTGTTTTTATTTAGGGTTATACACCCCTTTAAAAAGCACTGGAATTTGGATAGGTTTATTGGCTGGTTTAACTGCTTCTGCCGTTTTACTATATATTAGATTTAATTACTTAACAAAAAGATTAATACTTAATACAGAAGAATAATTATGGATTTTCCTAAGTTTTTATTGGGTGATAACACAGACTACCCAACAGCTATATTTATTATACATACAGATTACCCTAGGTTTATAATTAATTTAGAGGATGATGAAGTAGAGTGGTTAGAAGATTTTACTAAAGAAGACGAAGAGGAATTAACTGAAGAAGCAGAAAAACTAATTGCAGAGGCTACTGCTTTTTATGACAGAGAAATTGCTCGTTACGAAGAATAACAGACTATTATGCTTGAAGAATTAATACAGTACGATACTAACTTTTTTTTATATTTAAATAATCTTGGTACTTCTACTTGGGATAGTTTTTGGTTATTTATAACTAATAAAGTAAATTCTATACCATTATACGCCGTGTTGCTGTTTTTTACTTATAAGCAAGTAGGTATAAA
>NZ_JBDVAA010000028.1:0-5208 GCF_039943695.1 Cellulophaga sp.
GCATATATCTACGGATTATGTTTTCGATGGAGAAAAAGGCTCCCCTTATACAATATCAGATAGCACTAACCCTATTAACGAGTATGGAAAATCTAAATTAAAAGGAGAACAGTATATAAAAGAAATACTAGAAGAATATTTTATTATAAGAACGTCCTGGTTGTATTCGGAATTTGGACATAATTTTTATAAAACTATTTTAAACAAGGCAAAAGAGGGAGAAAACCTTTCCGTTATAGACACAGAAATTGGTTGCCCAACAGATGCAAACAACTTAGCTGACTATATTTTAAATATAATTGGCTCTGATGAGAAGGATTTTGGAATTAAACACTTTACAGACGAAATACCTATGACGTGGTTTGATTTTGCAGCAGAAATATTAAAAAATAATCAGTTAGATAAGACTACAAAGCTTGTAAGGGCTAATAATTATCGTAGTTTTGCTAAAAGACCTAAGAACAGTACACTTTTCTGTAACTAGTTTAGGTTGTAATAAAAAAATACAGAAAGTGATAAAAAAGATTTGTTGCATTGGGGCAGGATATGTTGGTGGACCAACAATGTCTATTATAGCTCAAAAATGTCCCGAGATAGAAATTACAGTTGTCGATTTAAATCAGAAACGAATAGACCAATGGAATGATGCAGATGTATCTAATATTCCTATTTATGAACCTGGTTTGTCCAATGTAGTTGCTGAGGCAAGAGGAAGAAACTTGTTTTTTGACACAGATATTGATAAAGCTATTGACGAGGCAGATATGATTTTCATTTCTGTAAACACGCCAACAAAAACCTATGGTAAGGGCAAAGGCATGGCTGCAGACTTAAAATATATTGAGCTCTGTGCAAGGCAAATAGCACGCGTAGCTAAGTCCGATAAAATCGTGGTTGAAAAGTCGACTTTACCTGTTAGAACAGCACAAGCAATTAAAAATATATTAGACCATACGGGTAACGATGTTAATTTTGAAATACTATCTAATCCAGAGTTTTTAGCAGAAGGTACGGCTGTTTCAGATTTAACCAATCCAGATAGGGTGTTAATAGGCGGACAGCAAGAAACTGAAAAAGGAAAACAAGCAGTACAGGCTTTGGTAGATGTTTATGCTCACTGGGTACCTAATGATAAAATTTTAACCACTAATTTGTGGTCATCAGAATTATCTAAACTAACTGCGAATGCCTTTTTAGCACAAAGAGTATCTTCTATAAATGCAATGAGTGAGCTATGTGAAATTACAGGAGCAGATGTAGATGAAGTCGCTAAGGCAATAGGTATGGATAGTCGTATTGGTCCAAAATTTCTAAAATCGTCAGTCGGCTTTGGTGGCTCATGTTTTCAAAAAGATATATTGAACTTAGTTTATATAGCTAAA
Organism: Cellulophaga sp.; assembly: GCF_039943695.1. Lineage (NCBI taxonomy): Bacteria > Pseudomonadati > Bacteroidota > Flavobacteriia > Flavobacteriales > Flavobacteriaceae > Cellulophaga > Cellulophaga sp. The sequence goes on from NZ_JBDVAA010000028.1 coordinate 1,383, forward strand.
TCTTATGGTTTAAATGAAGTAGCAGATTATTGGGAGCAGGTAATCTTATTAAATGATCACCAGAAAAGAAGATTTGCGCATAATATTGTTAAAACGCTATATAATACAGTTTCAGATAAAAAAATTGCATTTTTGGGTTGGGCATTTAAAAAAGACACAAACGACACTAGAGAATCTCCTGCGATATATGTAGCAGAAGAATTACTGTCAGAACAAGCTAAAATATCAGTTTGGGACCCTAAAGTAAAAGAATCTCAAATTTATACAGATATTAATGCATTAGGTTCTATTGAAACCGATGAGGTAAATAATAGGTTAGAAGTCAGTGACAATGCATATGAGGCTTGTAAAGACTCGCATGCTATTGCTATTTTAACAGAATGGGAAGAGTTTAATACGTATGATTGGCAACGTATTTATGATAATATGCACAAACCAGCCTTTGTTTTTGATGGTAGAGGCGTGTTAAGTAAAAATAAACTTCAAGAAATAGGTTTTGTGTATTACAGAATTGGTGAGGGAGGTGTTTAGTTAAATTCTTACTATAATACCTAAAAAGAATAAATAAAAAATTAATGAAAAGAAATCTAATCATATTTGGAACTAGACCAGAAGCTATTAAAATGGCTCCATTGGTAAAGGAATTTTTGAAACATTCTGATACTTTTGAAACTAAAGTTTGTATAACGGCACAGCATAGGGAGATGTTAGACCAGGTTTTATCCTTTTTTGAGATTACTCCAGATTACGATTTAGACTTAATGAAGCCTAATCAGAATTTATATTCTTTAACAGCAGATATTATTACTGGTCTAAAGCCAATATTAGAGGATTTTAAGCCAGATTTTGTTTATGTTCATGGAGATACGACTACAACGATGGCATCAAGTATAGCTGCATTTTATTCTGGAGCAAAAGTTTGTCACGTAGAAGCAGGTTTAAGAACCTTTAACAAAAGGTCACCATTTCCTGAAGAAGTGAATAGGAGTATCGCTGGCTCAGTTGCTGATTATCATTTTTCTCCAACTACAACGTCACAGCAAAATTTATTAAATGAAAATGTGAGGCAAGAGAATATTATAGTAACAGGTAATACTGTTATAGATGCCCTTCAGTTTAGCTCTAGTAAAGTCACTTCAGATGCGTATTCAGATGAAGAAATAGAACAACTAAAAACAATTGTAGATACTTCTAAAAAATTAGTTTTGGTTACGGGGCATAGAAGAGAGAATCACGGACAAGGTTTTATTAACATTTGTAGTGCTTTAAAGGAAATTGCTCTAGAAAACAAAGATGTACAAATTATTTACCCAGTACACTTAAACCCTAATGTACAGAAGCCTGTTTATGATCTTTTAGATAATGTAAGTAATATAAAATTAATAGCACCCTCATCTTATCCTGCTTTTGTATGGTTAATGAGTCAATCTTATTTAATTATAACTGATAGTGGAGGGGTACAAGAAGAAGCTCCAAGCTTAGGTAAGCCAGTTCTTGTTATGAGGGATACTACAGAAAGACCAGAAGCTGTAGAAGCGGGGACTGTGTTTTTAGTAGGTACAGATAAAGATAAAATAATTTCAGAAGCGAATAAATTGCTTCATGACAAAGAAGCATATTCTGTTATGAGCAAATTACATAACCCTTACGGAGATGGTACTTCTTGTCAAAAAATAGTCGAATTTATTTCAAAGTTATAGTTATGAGTAAAACCCCAAGTGTTGTAATGATTGGTTTAGGTTATATAGGCTTGCCAACAGCAGCTTTAATAGCGCAAAATAAAACCTATGTACATGGAGTAGATATCAATCCAGATGTAGTAGAAACTATAAATCAGGGAAAAATACATATTGTTGAACCAGAATTAGATATTGCAGTAGCTGATGCGGTGCAAGAAGGCTATTTAAAAGCCGCTAAAACACCTGTAGAGGCTGATACTTATTTAATAGTTGTTCCTACTCCATTTAAAGCTAAAAATGAGCCTGACATCTCTTTCGTTGAGTCTGCAACAAGAGCTATACTGCCGTTGCTAAAAAAAGATGATTTATACATTATAGAGTCTACTTCTCCTATTGGTACTACAGAGAAGATGATGAAAATCATTTATACTGAAAGACCAGAATTAAAAGAGAAGTTGAATATAGCTTATTGTCCAGAACGCGTACTGCCAGGAAACGTAATGTATGAGTTGGTACATAATGATCGTGTTATTGGTGGTGTAGATGAAAAATCAACTGAAAAAGCTATTGCGTTTTATAAACAATTTATAAAAGGTGACTTGCATAAAACGAATGCACGTACAGCTGAAATGTGTAAACTAGTAGAAAACTCTTCTAGGGATGTACAAATAGCATTTGCTAATGAATTATCACTTATATGCGATAAGGCAGATATTAATGTGTGGGAACTTATAGAATTAGCTAACAAACACCCCAGAGTTAATATATTACAACCTGGTTGTGGGGTTGGAGGTCATTGTATAGCTGTAGACCCTTACTTTATAGTTTCAGATTACCCAATGGAATCTAAAATAATAGGCACGGCTAGAGAAATAAATAATTATAAATCGTTTTGGTGTGCAGAAAAAGTACAAACAGCCAAATTAGAATTTCAGATAAAGCACGGACGTAAGCCAAGTATTGCTTTAATGGGATTGGCATTTAAGCCTAATATTGACGACTTAAGAGAGTCGCCAGCAAAATACATTGCGCAAAAAGTATTACAGGGTGCCAATGATGAGGAATATTACATTGTAGAACCTAATATTACAGAGCACAAGGTATTTAAACTAACAGATTATAACGAGGCTGCAAACAAAGCAGACATTATTGTGTTTTTGGTTTCCCATGACGAGTTTAAATCGTTAAATATTTCTTTAGATAAAGTTGTATTAGACTTCTGTGGGGTAAATAAGTAATAAAATAAAGTTTATGAATAAAAATATTTATGTACTCAGTTTCATTTTTTTAATAAGCTGCACTAGTTCTAGAAATAATAAGATTATTTCAGAATACCCTTTTAATGGTAATTTGAATGATTACATATTAGCTGAAATAGCTTTACCTGTAGGGAACATAACTTTTGAAAAGACTAAATATACTAAAGGCTTAAAATTTAAAGATGGCAAGGATGAAAATTATATTGAATTACCAAATTTAAAACTTAATAAAGATGATTATACAATTTCTTTTTTTGTTTTATTTGAAAATTTTAACAAGACTAATTCAGTAATCTTTTTGGGATCGAAGCAAGAGAGTTGGGGTATGGCTGGGTTATGGATATATAATGAGAAAAATAAAATTGCAGTGAGTCAAGAAGGACAGGTTTTAATAAATAAAAATTACAGTTTTAAGAAGGAATATAGTGATCAATACAAATTAAGTAAAGAGTTGACGGTTAGGGAATTAAATTATGTAACTATAACTTATTCAAAATCTATATTAAAAATTTATATAAATGGATTATTAGATTCAGAATATAATGGTGTTAAACCAATAAAAGATAAAGATAATAGATATTTCCAATTAGGAATAGCTAATGACCCAAAAGTCGGAAAAAAATTTCAGTTTATTGGTGTTATTGATGAATTAAAGTTCTTTAATAAGGAGCTATCTAAAGAGCAAGTTTTAGAGTTATTTACAGAATATAATTAATTTTAAATTAATCTATGCTAGATTCTAAACTTAAAAAGAACACTGTGCTTGGTGTAAAATGGTCTATGTTATCTAGTATATTAGTAGCCGTTATTCAGTTTGTTCAAATATTAATTCTTTCTAGAATTTTTTCAGCTTTTGAATTAGGTATAGTTGGTGTAATACAAATGATA
>NZ_JBDVAA010000029.1:0-38368 GCF_039943695.1 Cellulophaga sp.
CATAATCACAACAACCTTATGCGCAGGAAACTCTTCTGTTTGTTTATTATAGTTGTTAGACATTGTAATGCTTAATTTTACTAATGTGTTTTCTAAATTCCAAACTGTACTTTTATAATAAGCAGTGCTATCATTAATTTCTAAAGGAATATTTCCTTCTACAGTACCTTCTCCCATAGAAGCTATCATTGCTTTTTCTCCTCTTAAATAAAAACTGAGCATATTTTTTCTAAACTCTAAGTCTTTTTTATTATTGATTTTTTTGTTGTGGTTGGCTACATCCCACTCATTAATTAATTCTAGAATAAGACTATCTTTTTTATAATAAATATACCTAGTAACTATGTCTATATCTGCAATGTCATTATCTTTTCTTATATATGAAAGTAATCCTAAATCATCAGAAACTGTATAGTAGTCAGAATTTAATATTTTACCTCCAGGAAAGTTATTTTCTGCTTCTAAGTAAGTCGAAAGCGGAAATTGGTTTAAATCAAAATTTGGTGCTTGACAGAAACCTGTAGCAACAACAAACAAAACAAGCAGTGAAGTTAGTTTTTTCATTTTCAATGATTTTATTACAGTTACATAAGTAATTTATATTATTATAAGAGAAATCTACTCTAGCTTATTACTATTGATTTTAGTGTATAGCCTACCTGATTTAGGAAAAAAGTAAAACCCATCTTTCTTAATCTTATTAAATTGTTCATTAGATTGCTCTTTAGATATCCTATTTAAAACATTATTCTCGTAAAAATAAATGCCTTCTGTGGTTGGCACTTTAGACCTCCAATTAGGAGGAATAGAGTCTACATTAAATTTTATACCTTTTGTTTGAAAAGGAAAAGTACCTTCTGTGTAAAAATCTGAGTAAACCCAGATTCCGTTTTTTCTGAAAGAACCATTAGAGTCTATAACAAAAGCTAAGTCGTAATTGTATACAATAGAATCTTGCTCAAAAGAAGAATCATAGCCAAAAAGATACATTTTACTATTCTTTACTAAAATCCTTGGAGATTTGTCTGTAGCAGAAGTTCCCACTAAGTAAACAGATGATTCTGTTGTACTACGCAAGGTATCTAAAACTACAAATTCATTAAACTGATCAGTGCTAATTACCGTATAATCCTCATTACAAGAAAGTAACAATACTACAACCCCACAAAAAAAATAAAAGCTATATTTTTTTAACATTTTTAACCCATTTTTTTCATTCTTAATTCACTCTTTAAAACCAGATTAATTGATTCTTCAACCTCATTTACATTAAAAATTTTATCATCTAAATTTATATATTTAATACCCAGTTTTCTCGTACACCTCTTCAAAAATAGGATTTTCTACAACCTTATACATCCTTTGGTTGATGTCTTTAATTTTAGCTACTTTCTTTTTTATTTGAGAAAAAAGGATGCCTCTTGTTTTAATTAAATCATAGACAAAGCCTACTCTACGGCCGCCAACAAACCACATAAAACTTTTTTCTTTTCTCTTTTTAAATATAAATAACTCAATTTCTGAAACTCTAAACTTAGGATAATCACTAATATTTTTTTTGATAAAAACAGATTGTCTCTCTACACCCAGGTCTTTGAGCATTTGTATATTTCTGTTATGTATTTCTAAAAATTCAGAAGCAGAATTAACTAAATCTACACGCTCTTCAAAACCTATTATAATGTTAAGTGATTTCTTTAAAATATCTAAGTCAGACTCTCTCATACCCTATCTTATAAATAATTATATAGAAACAAGGTTCTTAAATAACCTTATTGTCTTGTGATTAATACAATCCCAAGCAATAATAGGTACATTTAGTTTATAAAAGTATAGGAGGTTTATATTTGTAAGTATACAGTTTATATTCGCTATAGATTTGTTAGGTGACTAAAAATTGCTTTATAAATTATTTTTAACATTCTTTGAGTTCAATGCCTTTATAAGCATACTAATTTCAATAACAACAACCATTCGATTATAACTTGTTAAGTCGTTTATATTTTAATTACAAGTATGATGCTAACTATAGTTGATAATCTTATTTAGAGCAAATTACATTAAGAAAATTAAAAGCTCCATTTTTTAAACATTTATAAAGATTTCCTTTTTTTGTTCCCGCCCAATACACTTTATTTTCACCTATAACACTTATCTTTTCACCATCTACATAAAAAGATAAATCTGCTGTCATTACGGCTGAAGACCCTGAGATTACCTAAGCTATTTTTTCTATTTTCATTATAACTTGCATTACTGATTTCGTTGGCAATCCAAGTTTCTGCTTAAACTCTATTTCTGTATTGGTAATCTTATTTAATTCTATAATAGAATTTTTAAAAGTATTTTTTTAATTCGGATAAGGAGAATTTCCTATCGTTTCCTTTCCAAGATATTCAATTTTAACAAAGTTACTGGCTTCATCATAAATAAAATGTATGGTTTTATTACATCTAATTTTTGATGCTTCTTTATTATTTTTTTTATGTGATGAGCAAGCAGACAATAAAATAATAATTCCTATGTATATTATTTTATTAAGGCTTGGTCTATTTATTTTTTTCTTCACTATTTCTAACAATAACAAAATAAATAACATAAAGCCAGCCAAGAAGTCCGTGTAAAATTGCGTAGAGAATAGATTTGTTTCTATCCCACGAAACCACAATTGCAATTGCACTTCCAATTCCAATTCCGTTTTTTAAAGCAGTTTCTTTTATTCCTGTAGATCCAACTTGCTGACTGAAACAATCCAAAGAAAATAGTAACACTAAAATTAGTGTCAGTTTTATTTTATTCATATACTTTCTATTCTATTCTATTCTATTCTATTCTAGTATATCCTAAATATTCTATTGAAGGTGAATCTTCACCATCACAAGGATCTGAATCTCCTCCTAATTTTAGGGTGCTTTTAGATACTTCAAACAAAGTAACTTTAGTTAGGCTTGTAGCTTCAATTTCTTTAATATAAAGTTCATTATCAACAAACTCCCAAGTACCATTAGTTTGCCCATCAATAATACAATCGTTGTTGTATTGAACATAAGGAATATCTACATACGTACCATCTGCATTAAACGTAATAGACCCATTTTGTTTACAAGCAGAATATTCTTCAGAAGTTTCTGATCCAGAAGAGCAAACTACACCAATTCTAACTTTTTTCCATTTTCCAACTAACAACTCTTGTTTACTAGTTTCTTCTGTTTTATTTTCATCATCAGATGAACAAGACAACACTGTAAATCCAAATATTAGTATTCCAATTAATAAGTTTAATTTTTTCATTCTTTTTTTTGTAGGTTTTAAGCTAACTAAAGCTTTGTATTTTATTTATTTTCTCACAATATAAAACTATTTTTTGTAGTACAAATAAGTATTTAAACTATTGTATAAAATAATAGTGTACAAAAACGCAAAATCTATTTCAAATTCTCTCATAGCTACTAAAATAAATTTGGCGAATTGTATTGTCTCCTAAATAGTATTTTAATTAGGTTACTTTATATAAAGATGCATAAAACAGTTCAAAAGTGTCATAAAGGGTTGCAAAAATATCTTGACCATCAAAAATAACAACAGGGAAGTCTTTTTTTGTTGTATCAACAAACAAAACAAACTCTGCGTAAGAATCAAAATGAAAATCTGGATCTATCTCTAAAGCATACTCTAAATCTAAAGCTCCCAATGACTCATAATTTGGATAACGCTCTAATAATTCTGAGTCAAAATCTTCCATTTCATATTTATTTTTTATACTATACAGAACGGATTTTAAAATAGTTTGTTGCGTGTTAAAAATTAGCAGATAAAAAAGCAAATAAGATTAAGACAATTAGAAACTATTGCAAACAGGTTATAGGTTAACATATAATATAAAGCTAGCTATTATTTTTTTTATGCCGCTACGCACTAATTTTATTAAGAGTTAGTGTTTATTCATTTTTAATTAATTTTATTTTTTTACTATTCCAATTTAGAATAACTCTATAATTTTTAAAAAAATCTGAACCAAACCTACGTCCCAAATATTGCTCTGAATATACTTTTTGGTTTTTTAAAATAGTATTTCCAAATTCTAATTCATTAACAACTCCTGTGTATGATATTCTTGTATTATCTTGCTTTCCATAAATTCCAATAGCCCCATTTGTTTTAGATTCTTTAAAATCTAAAATTCGCCTATTTTCCTTTTGCTTTTCAAATTCAGAAAAGGGTATTACTACACCTCCATTATAGCCAAGATCTACAGTAAAATTCCAAACTTTATTTCCATTTAGCTTACAAGCAATAGAAAGTAACCCTCCATAACCAACAAATAACTTATTTTCAATTACATTTTTAGGTAAGTTTAATTTTAATTCATCATCAGTTATAGTAATTTGTTGCTTATCAAAATCAATATCCCAAACGGCGTGTTGCATTAAACTTGCTCCAATAAATTCGTCAATATTAAGAGCAGACCACGTTGGTATTGAATTAAAATTATTAATTATTGCTACAGTTTCAACAAAATCTATAGTTCCAATTCTAACTTTTTTTAGCCTTGTATATTTATTTTGTTGTTTATTGTTATAAACATCAGCTGCTTTTACAGAATCAATAGCTTTTAATTTTAAACTTTTAGCAAGTTCTTTAGATACAAGAGTTGGCGTTCCTGTATCAAAAAGAAAATTATAATTTTTATTATTTATTTCTACTGGAACAATTATAAAACCGTTTTTAATTTTAAAAGGTAACGTAACTTTAAAGTTTTCTTGTTCTGTTTTACCTTCTTTAAAGTATTTTACTGCTTTGCTAGTTGTACAACTGCTTATTAAAATTAATAGTACTGAATAAATAAATACTCTTACTTTTTTCATATTTGTTTTCCTTGTAAATACTTTATTTGTTTACACTAAAAAGGTTTGTATATGCCTAGTTCTCTTATCAAAACTAAAATACCAATAAGTCACTAACAATTAATTTCATTAAAAGTTATCTTTGGTTTTTGGTTATTGGTTTAATTATAAATATTCCAGTGTTTTCAATTTGAGGCTCTAAATAATTCGTTCTTGGATCTACTTCAACCCCTGTATATTTTTTGATATCTAAAAAAGCCACTTTCGTTTTATCTCTCATATTCTTTGGCAATTCAAACAAGTAAAAGTCTTTATTAGTAATTTCATTTGATACTAAATTATATTTAAATGTATTCCCCTTAAAAAATAGCTGTTCATTTTTATAATTTAACTCAAAGTAAGCTAGCTTAAAAAATGTATGATTCATCCAAGCAGGTAAACCGTAATAACTTTTATTTTTAATAGCAACCATTTTTAATTCATTTGTTGTTTTATAATCTAGTTTTGATTCCTTTAAAACTACAGTAGAATAGTTATTTAAATTACGATCTCTTTCTTTTGCTGAGTATAAACCTCTTTGATTATCTTTTAAAGCAATTAATTTTTTATTTGAAAACTTTGAAGAAAATTTACTGTAATCAATTTGTGCTGTAGTGTTAGCATTTTTTTTAAACGTTTCAGGATATCTAAATTGATTGTAATCTCCTTTTTGGGATAGTAATAAAATCCATTTTTTATCAACTCTAAAATAGATTCTAAATTTAGCTGTTTCATCTTCTATTTCATTACCATAGACAACTAAGTCAGCACTATTATAATTTTCTTCAAAAATAGATTTGAAGTTGCTATTACTTAATTCATTTTTGATATTTAATTTTTCCTCAAAAGGCATAAAAATAAGCTCTTTGCCAGAAAAGTCGTAAACTCCTTTAGATGTAAATACAAAGGGAATAAAATTGTTATAATCTAAAGTACTTATGTATGATTTTTCATTAGATAGATCATCAGAAAACATTACATTTCCTTGGTTATCTAATTTAGTTAAACCTTTCTCATTTTTTAAATAAAATTGATTTTTTATACTGTCGTATAAAATTGGAAGAGTACCTATTATTGGTGTAATTTCATAATTTTTTGAGCGTACACGCTCTATAGAACTAGTTAATATTTTAAAATTCTCCAGTTTTTTTAAACTAATTTGCTCTCTTATAAAACTAATACTAACAAACAGTATTATGGTTATAAGTGTTATTTTTTTTAACCTAAGTATTTTCAAAATTATAGATAATGACTATTATATAAAACATATATGTATAAACGACACTTATATTTTAAGGGTTAACAATTAGTTAAATGTAAATATTTTGTATTGTTTTTTAAAGTAGAATCTTACTTTATAGTTATTTCAATTTCATCAATTAATTGAACTAAGTTCCTTTTTTCTCAAAAATGCCTCTCGATGCGTCGAGATAAAAATTTAATGGACTTTGTTAATATACCAAAGCCATTAAATATAGTACTTTTTGCCCTATTTGTTATAGCCATTTTAGTGCATAGTATTATGTAAGTACCAATCTTTTTGGTCTGGTATTAATCTTTTTTCTATCCATTCTTCTAAGTTTCGATATTTTTCTACTGTAGGATAATGTCTTATTTCTTTCTTTCCACTCCAAGTAGGGTGTATTACATATACTATTTTACTGTCACTGTCTATAAATAGGTAATCATCTGATGGCATATGAGATGCAATTAATTTCAATTTTTTTAATCTCCAATAAATTTTTTGAGTCCATCGAAATTCTTTTTTTAATTCATTCATTATAGATTCAGCTATATTTGGTCTTTCTATAAAAATCCAAGGTTCAAAATATAAATATTCAATTGGAATGTTTGAAGTTAACCAAACACTTTCTTCGGTTTTAAAAAACTCCCAACCATTTTCAATTAGTTCTATAGTATCTATTTCTATAATAATTGGTTTTCCGTGTCTTTTTCCTACTTCACGAGCCATTTCAATATTCTCGGATAGATGAACATATTGTCTTTTTCTAGAAATTAGTCCATTTTTTATAATTCCGATTAAGTTTTTTGAAGCAGTTCCGTGAAATAGTATTTCATTTGGAATTTTAGAATTTAACTCTTGTTCAATAAAAATTGAATGTCCGTGTGTTGCTTTAATTTTTTGAGTACTCAAATCAATTTTCCAACGAACTTTGTCAAAACTACTGTTAAGTTCTATTAATTGATTCGAAGTAAAATTGAAATTATTTGAATTTAGAGCATTTATAACATCTTTTATATTAGCCCAACCATATCGGTCAAGCTCAATATTTCCATCTTCAGGTTTATGTCTTAACCAATAGCTGATTAATTTGCTTATTTTTTCTTTTTTTTGCTCATTTTGGTTATTCTGCATAACGTTCTTGTATATGTCTCGTATAGTGTAAATTAGAAAATTAATTTCAGATGAAGCACTTAGCAATTCCGACGCTTCGGGATTTATTTTGTTTTAATTTTTTCATTTTAAAAGTCAAATCAAAAGATTTGGCGTTGTTCGTTAATTGCACTCATCTTACATAAACTAAAGAACAAACTATTTACTGTATACCGTGTTGCGCATAGTTTTTTATTTCCTCTATTTCTACAACTATTGCTGAAGAATCAATTAAATTTTCTTCATATTGCACTTCTTTCTTGGTCCTTTTCCAATAGGGAAACAACCAAGTCATTGCGGTTCCTAAATTTTCAAATTCTGAATCGTTTAGAATAAGTTCAATCTTGTTTTTATATGAAAAACTGCCCTTATAATATTTAGTAATTCGCCTTCTTTTAGTCAGCAAATTGAAAAACCTGTCAATTGCATTTTGAATATCATCATAGTCTGGGTCAAAATGTTGGCATACTAATACATATCCAACCGTCAGCTCTCTCTCGTTACAAGAAATCCATACTCCCGTATCACCAATTGTTATGTGGTCGCCCTCTTCATATTCTTTTAAGTCACTCCCAAAATGGTTTTTCAAAAGTTCTTTAATCTTAGAATATATGACTTGGTGTTTTTTCATTTCAAATGTGTGGTAACGGTTTGGCTAAGCGTAGTGCGGGGCAAGGAAACTTTTTCGTTTCCGTTTGCGCACGTAGCTAAAGCTTATTGTTTAGTTTTATTTTTTCTTGTCCAAAGCCAAATCCATAAGATTTAGCGACCTCATAAATATACACAGACCTTTCGGTTTTGCCCTAAAGTCCGCATTACGTTTAGATTGTGTTAATTGTAATTATTCTATTGTTCCTGTAGTTATTTATACGTATAGTGGTATTCAGACTGTAATTTATTTTTATGCCCAAAAAAGTATTGTTTTATTAGTTGTCCTTGGGCATTATATTTGAATGTTCGGTATTCCATAATCGCGTTGCGCTTTTTGTATATTCTTTCAATTCTTTCAATCCCAAAAGAGTTATAGAAATATTTATAAGAATCGTAATCGTCATCATCCCTTTTTACTATTCTATGTTTTTTATCATATTCATAAAAGTTGTCCTTTTTGTATTTTCTTCTCGTTGGGAATTTTTCACTTGTCAAATCATTATTTTTAAAGAAGCTAATTTTATTTAGAACAGAATCTTTAAATTGTTCGATTCGTTTTAATTTCCCAAATGCATTGTAAGAGTAAATATTTCTATTTCCGTCCGCATCAATTAAGTATTCCAATTTTCCTTTCCGTTTGTATTTTTTTTCTATTTTAATATTCCACTTTTTCTTTTGTCCATCTATGTAGGATTCTTGGTAGATACTGTCTAAATATCCATATTCATCAAAGTAGTTTCTCCTATAAGTATTACCAACTGTAATTACTATATACTTAAATTCTGGACTCTCTTTTTTTGTTTCATAACCTGGACCCGATATATAATAGCTTCCAAATGGTGATTTTTCGTCCGATAGGCGTTCACGTTCGATTTTGAATAGTCCGCTTTTATATTCTTTTAATGTTCCGGCTAATGTGCTGTCTTTTGATTTTTTATCAATTCTCCATTCGTAACGTATCAATTTAACCTGTGCAGTATCTATTTCTTGAGCCAATATTGGATGAGAAAAAAGTAATAAAATGATTGAAAAAAGTTTCTTCATAATTGTGTATGACTGTTTTGTATATGGTACCTTGCGTATATAAACCTTATTTAGCAAATAAAAACTGGACAGAAAATCTGCTAATCTCCACACTTTTATATTTACAAACACCTCATAAATAGCTATTTACAATCAAATATAGATTAATATATGATGATTCTTATAGAAGTACTTTAGCTAAAAATTAGTGAATTTTTACTTGGTTTTTACCACAGTACTTTGTTGTAGCCAGTTGTTATTGTTCAAAAATAAGCTTCAAATCCGTGTCCGTTTTTCCCATAAAAAGTCATCCACTTAGCCAAAGAGTATACAATATGTAATTTACTTTCAATTGTTTCAGGAGATGAATCAGGAGCATCTCTTTGTTCTTTTAAGTACTCTAATTTTTCTTTTTCAGCTATGCTATCAGCAATATTCATAAGTCTTAAACCATAATCTAAGGTTTCTTTACCTGAAAATTTTGTACCCCAAGCTTCATTTACTAATTCCTCTCCAATCAAATCGACACAATCTTTTAAAAACTGACCTCTGAAAGAATTTTCATCTTCTATTGGGGAATTATATACGGGAACACCATCTACTTCAGGAGCATAGCTAATAACGTAATAACCATTATGTTTTTTCTTAAATTCATCAACTGATAGGCTTTTGTCAGATTTGAAATATGCTTTCATTAACCAAGCATTTGCGTCAAAATCTCGACCAACTTTAGGTGCTTTTATAGTTTCTAAGGGACTGATTTGGATATTATTCCATTCTTTTAATAGTTCATCTTTAGTTTTAATTTTCTTTCCTTTAATTTTATCAAAAAAAGAAAGTTCTTGTTTTTCTTTTCCTTCTATTATATTAATAATTTGATGAAACCTTTTTTCATATCCTGTTTTAGGTTTTCCCATTGGTCTTAAATCTAATCCCATATTTTACTTTTTTTTGAATTGGCTACAACGTCTCGGCTATGGTTAGTACGGGGATTTGAATTACAGAATTTCCGATTAAGCACTTAGCCAAAACTTTTTATTTTGTTTTATCTTTTTCTGTTCTAAAGCCAAATCAAAAGATTTGGCGGACTTAGTTAAACGCACTAAACTTTGGGTTAAGCACTAAAACCCGTATTAATTATAGCCATTGTTGGGTAGCGTTATTTTGTCATTCCCATTATCATATCGGCTCCTTGCTCTTTCACAGAAACAACTAATTTATTTTCTGTTACTGAAATTAGTTTCTGGTCAACTTTTCCATCTAAATCGTCGGTACGTATTATTTTTTTCAGTTTGTCAAATTCCCATTTCCCAATATATTTACGTCCTTCTTCCATTCCTTCTTGTTTTCCATCAGAGTGAAAAATTACCCAGCTATTTTTCTGCATTTCTACAGGTAATTTCATTTTTTGTCCAGCCATTTCAACATATTCAAGATGCCATTTTCCAGATGTAATTAGGTCAAAGTCACTTTTTTTTTGAGCTGAAAGTATTTGAAATGATGTCAATATCAAGAATACTGCAAAAATTATTTTTTTCATATTTTTTATTTTATTAAGTTTTTTTTTAATTGTCCATAACGATTGAGCTATGAACAGTACGGGAGCAAACTAGCGTTTGCTTTCCGCCACGCACATAGCAAAATCTTTTTGTTTTGTTTTTTCTTTTCCTTGTTTAAAGCAAAATCCCTAAGATTTAGCGATTTTATAAATATACACAGACCTTTCGATTTGGCCCTAAAGTCCGCATTACGTTTAGGTTTTGTTGTGTGTAGTTATTCTTTCCACAATTTTGAATTTATATTCTTTTTTAGATAATCAATAACAATTCCCCAACCTTCTATATTTGGGCTGTTATAGCTCCATAAATTTCCAACTAGTTTTTCTGCTTTTTCAAGAGAATTAAAATGTTTTTCTTTTATATCAACTATCTCTTTTTCTGAATATTTTTCAAATTTTTCTTTGTCTTTGATAAACCTATTATGACCTCCCAAAAAATTTATTACATCACAATAATCTTGATTATTTTGGCTGAAATCAGTTCCTTCAGGAAATGTTTCAATTATTTCTAAAACAATATCTGAAATTTGATTTAGACCAATATTTTTCAAAGCGATTGATGCGTATGGAACAATTTCAGGAAAGTTTCCAAAAATCCCAATATTCCAACCATCAGATTTCCAACAACCTATAATTTGGACACAAATAAAAATATTAAAGGCTTCTTTCGTTGCTTTCTCCTTTATTTGAGAGATTGGTTTATCAATGAATATTCTATCAGATACTTCTAATAAAGCATCCTCGGAGTCAATATTAGTATCTGATAATAATTCTTTAAATGTGGTATTCATATTTATTATTTGGATTCTGATTTTTAATTACACACAACGTGTTTGTGTATGATTTCGTTGCGTGTTTAATCAACTAAATTAGCAAATACAAACCGAATAGAAAATCCGCGAGGACTTTCGTAAGTAAGCTATAACTAGCAATGAATTATACACTGTGTTGTACACAGTATTTTTAAAATGGTAAATCATCATATTCAGGTACTTTTTTGATTATTTCTTCAATTTCATCTTTTGACAACTCTCTTTGCTTATAATTAATTTTCAATTCACAGTGACTTTCTATGGATTGTAAAATGTTTTCAGAGAACAGGTGTAAGCTGAATTTAATTTTCATTGAAGCCTTTGGATACAATAACAATATTGGCTCTATAACTTTTCCTTTTTCAGGAAGAAGGGTAATCGAATTCATTTTGAATTCCCACGAATCAGATGATGTTTGAACTTCATTATCATTAAGAATATTTCTAAACTTACGAATTTTTTCCGCAGAAACTAGGTTGCTATAACGATAATCAGACCGACTATTTTGAGACGTTCCATAAGTCTGAACATTTAGCAAGTCTTCTTTTGATGATTTAAGTCTTAATTCTAAATTTATATTGCTGAAAATTCTAGGAACATTATTTTTTAGTCCAAAAATAGTAGGAATGTTATTTTTCTTATTTAGATAAGAGTAAAGTGCTGTTTCAAATTCATTTTTTCCATTAGCTAGTCTTTTGTCTTTTTTTACTAGTTCTTCGATTTTTTTTTCTGAAAAATCAACTCTCTCAATTTCTACTTCTTTTAAATTAGAAGTGAAATTCCCTGTAGATTCATCAACAAATGAAAAAGAAATAAGATTTTTGTTTCCATCTTTCCTTTCTTGTAATTCTCTAATTTTCATTTCAAGCTGTCTAGATAATTTGTCTCGAAACTCTACTATAGAATTAAAATTTTCTACCAAAGCTGTCTTGTACACTTCTGATTTAAACTTATTCAAAGAGTCCAATTGTTCTAAATCTATTAAGGAAGGGTCTTTTCCTCTCTTTGAGAAATATAACATAACAGGTTTACCTGCTTTTGATACTCTTTTTATTTCTTCTACTGTACCACCAATTTCTTCTCCAGTTGGTGTTCCAATTTTTGTCCAAAAGAAACCAACTAGTAAATCACAATCATCGACTAATTGTTTATTAATTGCTTCCTGTGGTCGAACACCAAATGTGGGTGAAGAATGTGTTTCCCATCTTACAGGCAATAGAACTATTTTTTTGTTAAAAGAGTTTAAATCATTCCAATCTTGAATAATTCTAGAAACAACTTCTCTTTCTTCATCTACGTCTGAAGGTGACGCAATTAATATTCTATATACTGTAGATTCATATGACATATTACTCTGGTTTTATATTGTGTACAACTATATATAGACGCAATTCATTGCGTTTATTCCCCCATATTGGTGTAATAAACGCACATTTTTATTTTTAGCGCTTAATTTTCTTACAATATAAAAACATTTTTTTTTATACAATTACGGATATGTGTAATTGTATCAGAATTAATTATAAATGGTAGCTATTGTAACTTAAAATGTAAAATACCTTTAACTTTTAGGCATAAAAAAACCATACTTTACTACAAGTATGGTTTTATGGTTTGTGTTTAGTATAACCCTAAAATGGGATAAATTATTTTTTCTTCAGCTTTTTAATTACTGCTATAGTTTGTTTTACGGTAGCTTCTAAACCTTTATAATCTTTATTAGCTATAATGTCTTTACTTATTAATTTAGAGCCTATACCAACGCAAGTAACACCTGCATTAAACCAAGCTGCTAAATTATCTTCTTCTGTGGTTACACCACCTGTTGGCATTACGTTTGTCCACGGTTGTGGGCCTTTTATAGCTTTTACAAAATCTGCTCCGTAGGTTGCACCAGGAAATAGTTTTACTACCTCACAGCCTAATTCTTCTGCAGTGTTTATTTCTTTTAAAGAACCACATCCAGGAGACCACATTACTTTACGCCTGTTACAGGCTATGGCAATGTCTTCTCTAAAAGATGGTGTTACTATAAAATTGGCTCCCATTTGCATATACAAAGAGGCTGCTGCTGCATCTGTTACAGAGCCTACACCTAGTACCATACCTGGTAATTCTTTTATGGCATATTTGTTTAACTCAGAAAATACTTCAAAAGCAAAATCTCCACGTGCGGTAAATTCCATTAAACGCGCACCTCCATTGTAACAGGCTTTTAAAATGTTTTTTGCTAAATCTACATCAGAATGGTAAAACAAGGGTACCAAACCGGTTTCATTCATTATATTAAAAACTTCTATTCTGCTATATTGTGCCATAATTGTATGCTGTGTTTTTATTATTTTAAGTATTAGCGTGCTACTTTACCAGAGGCATCGCCACTCATTAGTTTTTCTACTTCATCTACTGTTACCAAATTAATGTCTCCGGCAATGGTATGCTTTAAACAACAGGCTGCTACTGCAAAATCTACTGCTTGTTGTGCATTATACTCTTTATTTAGTAGGCCATAAATTAAACCTCCCATAAAAGCATCTCCGCTACCTACCCTATCTACAACTGGTGTAACATCTTTAATTGCAGCGCTGTAAAGCGCTCCATTATCATACAAAATACCACCAATTTGCTGGTGAGACGCACTTATAGAGTAGCGTAATGTTGTGGCTACTTTTTCTAAATTAGGATACAATTTAAACAATTTATTATACAAGCTAGGTAAGGATTCTTTGTTATTGTAATCTGGATTTTCTTCTGCTAAGCCCGACATAAAAAATGCGGTGTCTAAATCTCCCAATATAACATTACTGTAAGATAACAGCTCTGGCATAATATCTTTTGGCTCTTTACCATATTGCCACAATTTTGCTCTGTAATTAAGGTCTGATGTTATAAAAACTCCCATTTTACTAGCAGCTTTTACAGCCTCTAAACACACATCTGCTGCCGTTTGCGATACTGCTGGCGTTACACCACTCCAATGAAAAACGGTAGCATCTTTAAAAACCTCTTCCCAGTTTATAGTCCCTGGTGTAATAGTTGCCATTGCACTATCTGCCCTGTCATACACCACCTTACTACCTCTAGTACCCGCACCTGTTTCTAAAAAATAAACACCCAAACGCTCACCACCAAAAACTATGTTATTGGTTTGTACATTTCGTTTTTTAATTTCCATTAGTGCTGTGTTACCTAAATCGTTCTCTGGTAAACGTGTAACAAACTCTGCCTCTAAACCATAGTTAGCTACAGATACAGCAACATTAAACTCGCCACCGCCATACGTAGCTGTAAAATTATTTGCTTGCGAAAAGCGCAAATGTCTTTGCGTAGACAAACGCAACATAATTTCTCCAAAGGTGACTACTTTACTCATTTTTATATTTTTTAAAAAAATTGGCAATTGCTTAATCGATTAAGCATTGGGGTAAAATAAAATCAAAACTGCGTTGTAAACAACTATAGCTTTGATTGTAATTGTATTTTCAATACTTTTGGTTAATCGATTAAGCAAATATATTAAAAATTGTCAAACAAAAAAACCACCCTTAAAGATATTGCTGGTAAGCTAAACATATCTACCGCTGCTGTTAGTAAGGCTTTACGTAATGATTCTCGTATTAGTAAAAAGACAAAAGAGGCTGTAAAAAAAATAGCAAAAGATTTAGATTACCAACCAAATAACCTTGCTAGTGCCCTACGTAGTGGTAAAAGTAATTTGGTGGGTGTTATGGTACCAAGCACAAATAGCTCTTACTTTTCATCGGTTTTACAAAATATAGAAGAGGTTTTAAATAGTAAAGGCTATAATGTAATTGTAACACAGTCTAACGAGTCTTACACTAAAGAATGTAATAATATTGATACGCTACTTTTTACACAGGTAGATGGTATTATTGCGTCTATGGCAAATGAAACAGTAAGCTTAGATTTTTTTGAAAAAATAAAAACCAAAGGCATACCACTTATTTTGTTTGATAGAGGTGAAAATGATTTAAATGTAGATTATATTGGTATAAACGATTATGATAGTAGCCATATGATTGTTGACCATTTGGTACAACAAGGCCGTAAAAATATTGCTCATATAGGCGGATTTAAACACACACGTATTTTTAACAACAGAATTAGAGGTTATGTTGATGCTTTGCAAAAACACAAACTTACTTTGTTTGATGATTATGTGAGTGAAAGTAACCTTACTATTGAAGATGGCAGAGCACAAATGAAAAAGTTGCTAGCACTTAAAGCCCCACCAGATGCTGTATATGCTGCTAGTGATTATGCTGCTCTTGGGGCTTTGCAAGTTTTAAAAGAAGAAGATATTGCAGTACCCAAAACTATTGCGCTTGTTGGTTTTGGTAACGAACCTTTTACCACAATGGTTACACCAACTATTACAACTGTAGACCAGCATAGTGCAGAAATTGGTAAAATTGCTGCACAAACCTTTTTAGAATATGCAGACAAAAAAACAGCTACACAGCAATTAAATAAAAAGATATTAGAGGCTAAGCTTATTGTTAGAGAATCGTCCTAAAAAAACTTAGTGCTATAAATGCAAAAAGTCGTGCTAACAAGCACGACTTTTATATATGTAAAATCTTAAGTTTACTTAAACGGAAACAACTCCGACTCGGTATGAGAATCTTTCATTATTTGTTTTAACTCTGCAACTAAATTTAAGTTTGCAGAAGCAACATTGTGTTCTTCTTTAGGGTCTGTAGCTAAATTATACAGCTCAAACTTACCTTGTTTTGCCGCATTCATTTTATACCAAACACCTTTCCAATCGCCTTTCCTTACTGCTTTTCTACCTTTTTGAATATTAAATTCCCAATACAAATACTTATGTTGTTTTTGCTCGCCTTGGTCTAGTAATGTTGGTACTAAAGAAATACCATCTACCTCTACCGGAATTGTAGTTTCTGTGATATCTGCTACTGTTGGTAAAATATCCCAAAAAGCAGAAACCATATTTGTGGTTGTACCTGCTTTAATTTTGTTAGGCCAAACTGCTATAAAAGGAGTACGTATACCACCTTCATACAAATCTCTTTTTTCACCTTTTAATCCGCCTCCACTATTAAAATAAGCCGGATTTGCACCACCTTCTTTGTGTGGACCATTGTCACTAGCAAACATAATAATTGTATTGTCTGCAATACCTAGTTCTTCTACCTTAGCTACAATTTGCCCTACATACACATCTAACCTATCTACCATAGATGCATACATTGCATATGGCTTGTCTTGTGAGCTATATTCTGTTGGGTTTATATCTGCACCATAATCTGATGTGTAACTTTCTTTAGTGGTATGTGGTACTTCTTTAAACTTACCATCGTACTTTTTAAAAATAGAATCTTTAGGAGCCATTAACTCTGCGTGTGGCAAAACTAAAGGTACATAAGCAAAAAATGGTTTGTCTTTATTGTCTTCTAAAAACTTTAAAGTTTCATCTTGTATAAGGTCTGGTGCATAGGTTACCATATTGGTATAATCATTACCCTCTAAAAGCACTTTTTCTTCATTTTTCCATAAATGAGGCGGATAGTAACGGTGTGCCATACGCTGACAATTATACCCATAAAAGGCATCAAAACCTTGCTTTATTGGATCTCCTGTAGAACCTATATAACCCAATCCCCATTTACCAAAAGCACCATTAGTATAGCCTGCTTCTTTTAAAACCTCAGCTATGGTAACGCTAGAAGCTGGTATAGGCTCCTGCCCTTCTTGCCCCTTTAATTCTCTGTTACCTCTAATAGGCGTGTGCCCAGTGTGCAGACCTGTCATTAAAGAAGATCTAGACGGTGCACATACCGCAGAACCGGTATAGTGTTGTGTAAACTTTATACCCCTTTCTGCTAGCTTATCTATATTTGGTGTTTTAAAATTTACCTGACCATAACTACTTAAATCACCATATCCTAAATCATCTGCCAAAATGTAAATAATATTAGGTTTTGGTTGTACGGCTTCTTCTTTTATAACTGTTGCTTCAGGTTGCTTTTTTGTTTCTTTACAAGCTAAAAAAAGCAATGAGGCAGAAACAACATATAGACTACTCTTTATAAATCTCATTAATTTCATTCTAAATTATTAAAAAAAACACACTATTTACCTAAGTTTAAGTTGTTGTATATTTTTGTATTCTTTACCACGAATAGCTTCAAACTCAGTAATCATTTCTTGTAACTTTTCTGGATTAGCTTTTGCTAAATTGTTTTGTTGTGCCTTGTCTTCTTTTAAATTGTACAACTGAAAATCTGGACTACTACCTGTTTCTATATCAACTTTTTCTTGGTAAGTTTTGCCTTTGTAAGGAGGTATCATTAACCAATTTCCACTGCGTAATGCAGTTCTAGAGGTTGCTTCTATCACTAAATTATTTCTCCCTTTATCTGTTTCTCCTAAAAATGTTTGCATTAAGTCTTTACTATCTGTTGTTGCTTCTTTTGTACCAGTTAATGTTGCTAAAGATGCTAATAAATCCATTTGACAAACAATAGCGTCAGATACTCCAGGTTTTATATGGCCTTTCCAATAGGTAATAAAAGGAACACGTGTACCTGCCTCAAATAAACTATACTTGCCTCCTCTTAAACCTCCTTTTGGGTCGTGTTTTCCTATTTTTTCTACAGCATCATCATAATACCCATCATTTAAAACAGGACCATTATCACTAGAAAAAACAATTAAAGTATTTTCTAAAAGCCCTTCTTCTTTTAATGTTTTTACAAACTCGCCAATACACCAATCTGCTTCTAAAATAACATCTCCTCTTGGACCTAAACCAGATGTACCTGCAAAACGAGGATGTGGTGTACGCGGTACGTGTGGTTGTTGCATTGCATAGTATAAAAAGAACGGAGAGTTTTTATGTGTTTTTACATAATCTTGTGCTTTAGCTAAAAAGTGATCTGCCATATCCACATCACTCCATTTTGCAGCCTCGCCACCTTTCATAAATCCAATTCTACCAATACCATTTACAATACTATTATTGTGGCCGTGGTGCCATTTCATATCTACCATTTCTGGATTATCTATAGCAGTTGGTTCTCCCTCAAAATTAGTTTTGTAATTAACCTCTATTGGGTCTTTAGGATCTAAACCAACAACATTACCATTATTTATATAAACCGTTGGCACACGGTCTTGTGTTGCTGCTAATATGTAAGCATCATCAAAACCAACTTCATTAGGTCCTGGAGAAACACGCTCATTCCAATTTACATTTCCTGTACCCAAACCTAAATGCCACTTACCAACTATTGCCGTTTGGTATCCTTGATTTTTAAGCATTTTAGGCAGTGTTTGTTGTTCTGTGCTAATTAACAATGGTGCTGTACCAGGTAATATTTTTGCATCTTTATTACGCCAAGGATACATACCTGTTAATAAAGCATACCTACTAGGTGTACAAGTTGCAGAAGAAGCGTAACCGTTAGTAAACTTTATGCCTCCAGAGGCTAAAGCATCTATATTTGGCGTGCTTAATTCTGTTGCTCCGTATGAGCTAATGTCACCATATCCTAAATCATCTAAATAAATAACAACAACATTAGGCTTTACTTCTTTGTTTTCTTCTACAACAACATTTTTCTCCTCTTTGGGTTTTTCTTTACAACTAAATGCAACCAATGCAAAAGAAAGAGCTATTAGGTTAAGAGCTTTTTTCATAGGGTATTCATTTTTATTTTAATAATGCTTATTTCTATCTAAAAAAAAGATTCCATTTCAATATTAAATTGAAACGGAACCTTTAAACTTTATTCTTCTAATACGTTAACTGTTATTGTTTTATCTACTTTCCAGACATCATCTACTTTTACAGATTCTGCTACAGAGTCCTTGTAGGTATTTATGAGTCTTACATTTTTTTCTCCTACCTCATCAAAAAGCACATAAATTAATTCATCTGAAGAATTTTTTCCTACGCCAGATTTTACAAAACGTGCATAGTTTAGAGTATCTGCTGCGGTAAAATTACCATTCATATACCGCATACCATCTTCAATTTGCCACTGGTGACTTATTAAACCTCTAGACAAATCGTTAAAAGCAACATACTTGTTTACTGCTACAACTCTTTTTTCTTCTTCGTTTTCATCAAGATCAAAAGAGGTCCAAATGGTAATACTAGAAAAGTCTCCGTATGGTGGCTCATAATCATCTTCTTCTGAACAACTAACAGTAAAGCATAACACCGTTAATGCTACAGCACATTTTATTTTATTATGTATTGTTTTCATAGGTTTATATTTTAGTTGTTAAGCTTATTATTGTTAAGTGTTTCGCCTTGAGGAATATCAAAATAACCTGTTTGACCAGCAGACCAAGCCGATGCAGCATCTATATACTCTGAGAATTTTTTAGGACCATTACCTGTTTGCAACAAACTTTGTTTACGAACAGCTTCCTTACCATTAGTTCTAATATATGTATAATCTGCTACAGAAAATACTTGTGTACTTAAATCCTGAAATCTTTCTAACGTAACTCCCCAACGACGTAAATCTATAGTCCTTGTAGAAAAACCTTCTAAAGACAACTCTAAAGGATATTCTTTATACATTAAATGCTCCATTAAAGATGATGATGAATATGTAACACCATCAAAATCGTGTGCACTGCCATCTGGCATACCCAACAATTGTAATCCCCAACGTTGACGTATTTGATTAACTAAATTTAATGCTCCGCTTACGTTACCTGCATTTAGCATACATTCTGCTTGCATTAAATACACTCCAGACAAACGGTTAACAACTATGTTTCTACCAGATTTCCAAGGAGAAGTAGAGGTTTCAAACTCGGTTATATGCCCTATATGATTGGTATATTTTTTATAATTAGAAAATCTTGTGTTACCAAAAGTTGTAGTTTGTGGTGCTACATAACCGTAGTATTCTGATAGTTCATCATTAACCACAGCAATGGTCTGTGACGCTCTTAAAGGTATAGTTTTAAGCGTACCAGTAATATCGCCATCTATGTAATTTCTAGGATCTTGTGTGTCCATAGGTTCTGTAGAATACGCATATGTTAACCAAGCAGAAGGCAACAACTGTGCTTGTCCGCCTATAGCTAATTTTTCTTCTGCGTGCCTAGCTGTTGGCGCTGTTCTACGTGCCAATCTGTTATTAAAAGATTCTTCATTAAAAAAGCCATCTTCTAATTGTTGATCATTTGCATAGTTAATTTCAAAAATAGATTCTGAGTTAAACTCACCTGCAGTGGTAAACATTTTAGAAATATCTTGCTCTAACTCATACCCATAATCACCTCTTACATTGTTAATAATGTCGTTAAAATAAGTACTTGCTTTATCATACTCTCCCCTATACAAATAACTAGTTCCCAATATAGTTGCAGCTGCACCAGCATCTACTCTAGATTTAGGTTCCATTTGCAATGGTAAGTTATTATAAGCATACTCTAAATCTTCAGTAAAAAAAGCTATTACTTCTTCTGATGTAGATAATGCTTTAGAGTACTCTGCATTTGATTTTGGTGCAGACTCTCTAATAATAATTTTTCCTTCATTAAAAGTTGAATGTAAGTAAAAATGCATTAAACCTCTAAAAAAACGTGCTTGTGCCATTTGTTCTGTCCATCTTTTTTTAGATTTAAGATCATCTGTCATAGAGTTTAAACCCTCTATAACTTGGTTAGCTCTCCAAATTACTCTGTATTTAGAATCCCATCTTTTTTGAACAATAGGATTATCAAAAGTTAAACGATGTTGGTACCAAGGCAAATAAGCACCAGTTGGATTATTTCTAGGTCCTGGATGTGCCAAATCTGTACGATAAAATTCCTCTTCTAAACCTAGTATGTTATGGTCTAACATACCGCCGTATAAAGATGTAAGATTAGACTCTGACTCCTCTAGAGTTCTCCAATATGTATCTGAAGATAAAAAATTTGGATTGGTTTCTTCTAGATAATCTGAACAGGATTGAAAAACTCCTGTCGCAATTAATACGATTATAATTATATACTTTTTCATAATGTTGTGTTTAGAAGCTTATATTAATACCTAGTGAATACAAAGATGTTAATGGAAATCTAGATAAATCTAGTCCTCTTTGTGCTACATTGCCCCCACCTACTTCGGGGTCATAACCATCATAACCAGTAATTGTTAACGGATTTTGTGCAGAAAAATAGATTCTTAATTTAGAAATTCCGTTTCTCATTAACATATCTTTATCTAAGCTATACCCTAAAGAAACTTGTTTAAGTCTTAGGTAATCTCCGCTCTCTACCCACATATCTGTATCGCCATCATAATTTGGGTGTCTACCATTACGGTCTATATAAAAAGGTACATTAGATGTTGGGTTCTCTGGTGTCCACATATTATATAAATCTCTGTGACGACCTCTAGTAAAAGCATCTGCTTTTGTACCGTTTATAATTTCTGCTCCTACAGATGCGTACCAGTTCATAGAAAAATCGAAATTCTTATAAGCCCAAGTAAAGTTTAAACCAGCCTCAAAATCTGGTAAACCGCTACCAGAATATACTCTGTCATCATCTGTAATTTTACCATCGCCAGCATCTGCAATACCATCATTATCTGTATCTACAGTTTTTTGATCTGTATAAATTAAATCACCTAGTCTTGCATTAGAATCTAATTCTTGGTAAGCTAGCAGTTGTTCTTCTGTTTTTATAGTTCCTTGTGTTTGGTGTAACCAAAATGAAGCTGCTTCTCTACCAACTTTAAAAACTGTAACAGGAGAACCAAGCACTTGAGAATTAGAGTTGTAAATAATATCTACACCATCTACAATACTTGTAATCTCATTAGAGTTTTTAGTAAACGTAGCACCAATAGTAATTTTGCTTTTCCCTATTTTTTCGTTGTACTGTGCGCCTATTTCTAACCCCTTGTTAACCATATTACCAATGTTTAAAATTACATTTTGTGGCTGACCAGAAACAACACCTGTAGATCCCGGTAACCTAACAGGAAATAACATATCTTCCTTTTTAGTTACGTAGTAATCTGCTGTAAGTGTAAATTTATTTTTAAAGAAACCTAAATCTATACCAATATTATCAGATATTGATGTTTCCCATTTTACTTGTGGATTAGAATAAGCTACTATTGCAGAACCTAAGTTTACAACTGCATCATTAGGATCAAAAATATAATCTCTTTCTCCTGAGATTACAGATGCAAACTGATAATCGTTAAAGCTATCATTACCAACAGTACCGTGACTGGCTCTAATTTTAAAGTTATTTACTGTTCCTTTTAAAGAAGACCAAAACTCTTCACTAGATACATTCCACGCTCCAGATATAGAAGGAAAGTTACCCCAACGGTAGTTTTCTCCAAATTTACTAGAACCATCTCTTCTAATTAAACCAGATAATAAATATTTACCCTTGTAGTTGTATTGTAACCTACCTATTAAACCTATATTTTTTCTAACATAGTTAATTCCTGACTCTGCTAAAGGATCTTGTCCTGCGTTGTTTAAAACTTCTACCTCGTTAGAAATAACTCCGTTTCTAGAAGCTATAAAAGACTGAAAATTTCTTTCATCAAAAGATGTACTTGCCAAAGCAGTAACCGTATGGTCTCCAAAAGATTTTTTATAGTTAAAGCTACCATCCCAGCTAAAAACACTTAATCTAGAAGACTCTGCAGATACACCGCTTTTTAACGGATCTACTTCAGATGTTTCTGTAGTCACATCAAAAAGCTCAAATCTTGGTCTAAATATGTTTCTAATACTATTGTTTATGTTAGCACCTATTCTAGTTGTAAAATTAAGATCGTCTGTAATTTTACGGTTAATACTTAAACTAACATTAATTTTGTCTGTCTTTTGGTTATCGCTTCTTTTTAAATTTTGTGCTAAAGTATTTAAAGGAGTTTCTACACCACCTTGACCAGACTCTGTAAAAAAGACATCGGAATCTCTATCAATTATAGGATAATAAGGCTTGTAACGTATAGCATTAGTAAGCAAACTATTTGTTGCCCTGTTTCTATCTTCTAATGTATACCCAATACTTGTATTAATTTTCCAGTTTTCTGTGTTGTAGGTTGTATTTGCTCTACCATTATACCTTCTAAAAGAAGAGCCAATAAGTACACCATCTGCATCAAAATAACCACCTACCACGTTGTAAGTAAATTTTTCTGTACCTCCAGAAATGTTTAAATTATAGGTTTTGCTTTCTGTATTATTTATTAAAACAATGTCTCTTAAATCGTTATCATTACTTAACCATTCTGCTCTATTTGGCCCTGGATCAAAAGCTTGTGGGTAGTACTTCTTCATTTGTGTTTCAAAATAAAGCTGCTCCTTCGTATTTAAAAGTGGTATATTTTTACCTAAATCCTGTATACCGTAAGAGTGATTAAACTCTACACGCATTGCTCCTTCTTTACCTCTTTTTGTTGTAATTAATATTACACCTGCTGCACCACGAGTACCATATACAGCTGCAGAAGCGGCATCTTTAAGTACATCTATAGTTTCTATTTCGTTTGCACTTAACCTAGGATCTCCTTGCTGTGGTATACCATCTACAACAAACAATGGTGTATTGGTACCAGACAAAGAGGTTATACCTCTAATTTGTATGCTAGACTGTTCTCCTGGTTCTCCAGAATTTGCGGTAATATTTACACCAGCTACTTGCCCTTGTAAAGCAGAAGCTAAATCTGGTGTAATAAATTGTTCTACTGCCTCTGACTTTATTTGTGCTACGGCTCCGGTAAGTTCCTTTTTCTTAACTGTACCGTACCCTATAACAACTACCTCGTCTAGAGTTTCTAAATCTGTATCTAAAACAACATTAAGTTTGCTGCCAGTTACTTTTATAGATTTAGGTTCCATTCCTATAAAACTAAATTCTAGGATAGCTCCTACTTTAGTTTTTATAGCATAATTACCATCAAAATCTGCTGCTACACCATTTGTTGTTCCTTTTTCTACTACAGACACTCCTGCAATGGGTAAACCATCATCAGAGCTTGTTACTGTTCCTTTTACTTCTAGTTCTTGTGCTATTGCACTAAAAGTAAAGAACAACAACACAAAAGTTAGTAGTACTTTAGAACCAATTGCCTTTGGTTTTAGAGTTTTTGTTTTGTTTTTCATTTTCTTAAGTTTTAGTTTTTTAGTTTTAGTTAGTTTCCTTTTTATCGCTATCTACTTCATTTATATATTGATTTTAATTATTACTTATTTAAATTTTAGTTTACCCACAGAATCATCTGCTTCTAAAATTTTAGTTGCTTTACCTTTGTATTTATTCTTTTTAAACTGAACATTTTTTGAATGCTCTATTCTTATAGCCGGATTACTTGTATGTAACTGCGGAAAAGTACCTGAGTTTGTTATTGTGTTTTCTTTAAATAATAAACCGTCTGTATTTTTTACCTGAAGAATTAAATTATCAAACTGGTTAAAAGTATTGTTCTCTATTGTGATGTTTTTAAATGCAATGTTTTCATTATAATCATCTGTATCAAACCTAATAACACCTCTATTAAAACCGCTATGCTGACAATCTTGAAAAGTATTTCCTGTAATTAACAAATCACTTGCACTACCAGACTCATACCAATGTCCGCTTTCTACTGGTATTAAAATAGCTTCCATTTCTGTACTAAAAAAGTTGTTTTTAATTACCGTTTTTCTAGGTGTAGAAATTAACAAACCACGTGCTCTGTTGTTTTTAATGGTACAATTTTCTACCGTTAATTCTGGGTAAGCATCTAGATTCTCTATTAAATCGCCAACTTTAAGATCTGCTGGTAATTTTTCATTAAAAGTTATAATTTGATATCTACTGTTTATATTTTTTATACTTTTTATAGAATTGTTTGCAAACGGAAAAAATGAATTACTTAAACGTAAAAAACCAATTTTATCGTTAGTTCTTCCTATTACATATCCTTGTTGCTGAAAATGCCCCATTCTAATACCTAAAGTATACTCGTCTTTTATATCTTGAATAATTTGGTACGTACCGTGTACATTTGTTGCATCATCTAACTGATTGGTTAAAATGCAGTTTTTTAACACAACCTTACCTCTACAGCCTACAAAATGTGTAGCATCTGCACTTGTAGATACCATACGCCCTTTAGATGGTGTTACATTAAAAGCGTCTAAAATAAGATTCTCGCTATTTTCTGCAATTAATCCCATACCACCTGCATGGTGCACATTTACGTTAGTAGCATTAAAACCAATAGTGTTAGATACTCTAAAAGCAGGTGCCAACCTATTGTGTTGTTGCTCTCCTTTGCTAACTATGATTTTACCAACTTCTGGCAACTTTTTTTTATGATTATAAATACGGACTAAACCTGGCTTAATTTCCTTAAAAACCATATTATATTCTCTACCAATAATTCTTTTATCTGGATCTTGCCTGTCTGTAGGGTACTTGTATTTTATATTATCTATGTTACGACTAACATTTACCTTTTTATATAATGCCAAAGATGTATAAGCCTCTGTATCAAATGAAATTGCTTTACGTATTGGATCATATAAAATTGCCTGACCAAAATCGTGCTCATAATATTCTTTCACAAATATTAGTTGTTCATTTCTAATCTCGTAAGGGTACTCATTAGATATTTGAATATCAAAAGTGTGTTCTTCATTATTATTAGCCACAACTGTAGCCTCACTATGAAAAGATTGCGCCCAATCTACAGACACATTTTTTATTGTAATATTAGTAGCATTGTCTATTAAAAAAGGAATCATTCTTCCGTGAAAAATAAAACTAGAACCCTGACCGTCTATTGTTAGGTTTTTAAAACCGTTTAAAGGAAAAGCTGTTTTTACAATAACATCATTATGGTTAGATATATGTACAAACTTTTCTAATCCCAAATCTGGATAAAAATGATAAGTACCTTTTTCAAATTTAATTTCTGAAATTGGTGCTACCTCTGCCTGCATTACTCTTGCTAATACACTAGCAGTTGCATCTTCTGCTATATCTAATGTAAATAGTACTTTTTCTGGTGCTTTGTTTTGCCCATAACCAGTACTTGATATAAATGAAACTAGTACAATAAATAGTGCTAATTTTAGATTCGTATTATTTCTGAGATTATTGTTCATTATTTACTTATAATATGTTAATTATTTTATAAAGTTGCAGATTTTACACAATAACTTTGTCTATACCCGTAAATCAAATGTAGCTTTCAGTAAAATAGATTGTAATAAACTGTTAATCAATATTTTAATCACGCAAAAACTCTTTTATATTTTCATTTAAAAACTTCAAAAACAGGCATAAACACCAATAAAACTACTGCTGTATTCCTGTTTTAAACCTAAAAAGTTGTGAAAATACCCTAAATGTTTAGCTACTGTAAAAAACAGTATCAAAAAGAGTTGTTTTGATCATGGTATATAATAAAAAAAAGCAGCTTCTATTTGGTTATTTAAACCTATAGAAACTGCCTTTAATCAACAGAATGTTTTCCCCCAACAATCTACTTTATCATAAAATCATAAGTACCTTTTAAATTTGCAGAAGTAGCTTTAACTGGCACAGATCCAGATATATTACCAACCTTAACTACTGCTGTAGCAATACCTGCTTCTGCCTTAATTGCTTCATCATTTAAAACTTCTAATCCATTACCAAGTGTAATATTTATTGTATCATTAAAATCTGGTATTACAGTACCATTAGCATCTACTGCTGCTATGTAAACAAACAAAACATCGTTTACATTTGCTGTAGCAGGCTTGCCACTTTCATCTACCCAAATTTTTAATTTTGTAGCTTTTTCTGGAGTTGATACTTTATCTTCTGCTACTTGTTTACCGTTAATAAAACCTTTAGCTACTAAAGTGCCTGCTGTAAAAGATCCTAATTTAAAAGTAAATGGCGGATGTGTCAATTTTGTTGAAATAGCATCTTCATCTGGTTTTTGAGTAGCTATTAACTCATCATTTAAAAACAGCTTCACTTCATCTACATTAGAAAATATTTTTACATCTGTAGGCGAACTTTTATTCCAGTATGTAGCTATTTTTAATACCTTTTTATGATTAAAGTTTTGTTGACTTTGATAAAAGTAATATGCAAACTTTGGCAATCTAAAGATATCCATAATACCTGAAGCTTCAATATCATTATGATACCCACGGTTATAGTCATACATTACCCAATAACTGTCTGAGTATGCAGGAGTATTTAAATTATCATTATGAGATTCTTGTACGTTATATGCCTGTTGCAACAGCCTAATTTCGCCATCTGCTCTTAACTGTCTACTACTCTTTTCTAGCCTAATATCTTTTGGTAATTTATGCTGATTTAAGCCTGCGTTGTTAGAGTAATACTCCCAATCTCCGTATTCAGACACAGAGTACGGTTTATCTTTTAGTTCATGCGGATGTAAAATTCTGTGTTGGCGCGCTTGCAAATAAATATCATACACATCATCCATCCAACCACAAGAATATACATTGTCTCCAGGGTATTCTGCATGTACAATTTCATTTAACTTTTCCATAAAAAAGATAGGCATTTTAGTTTCGTTTAAAGATACTTCCCAAGCTAAAACAGATGGCCTGTTCCTGTCTCTACGTATTAATTGGGTTGCAGAACGGTAACAATATGCCCTAAACTCATCTGTATCATTATAATATTGCCAACCCATAATAGCATCTATAACTACTAAACCTAACTCATCACAAGCATCTAAAAAAGCTGGAGATTGCGGATAATGTGATAATCTTATGTAGTTAAAACCAGCTTCCTTAATTTTTTTAGCATCGCGGTACTGCGCATTATCAGACAGGGCATAACCAATAAAGGGATATTCTTGGTGTCTATTTACTCCTCGTAAAAATGTTTTTTCACCATTAACATACAATTGGTTTTCTTTAAATTCAAAAACACGAATACCAAACTTCGTTTTTTCTAAATCTACTGTTTTGCCATCTATTTGTATTTTGGTTTCTAATACGTACAAATTAGGGCTGTCTGGCGACCACAAATCAGGATTATCTAAATGTAAATCTGCAATATGATCTGTGTTTTTATTAGCTGCAATTACTATTTCTTTTGATGTGTATTCCTTTACAACTTTTCCTTTTTTAAGTATATTTTGTACTACAGTAATACTTTGTTCCTGTTTACTATCATTGGCAACATTTGTTTTAATTTTTACCACAGAAGAAGATGTACTAACTTTTGGGTAGGTTATAAAAATACCACCACCAGCAACTTTGTTAGCCAATACAGCATTAGAAATATGTACATTTTCTTTAACAGATAACTTTGCGTTTCTATACAGACCACCATACATATTAAAGTCTAACCTTTTTAAAGGCTTTGGACCTGTAATGTCATTATCTGTATTATCTAGCCTAATAGCAATAGAATTTTTTCCTGCTTTTATGTAGTTTGATAAATCTAAAATTACTGGTAAATAACCGCCATGATGTTCTGAAACTAATTTTTCGTTTACCCAAATTTTTGAAAAATTCATTGCAGCTTCTAATTCAAAAAATACCTTTTTATTAGTATCTTCCTTAGAAATTGTAATTGTTCTTCTGTACCAACAAATGCCTTGCCACTGGTTGTTAACAACTAGTGGCTCTAGATTTGCAGTATGCGGTAATTGCACGTCTTGCCAATCTTTGTCGTTAAAATTTGCTGTAAACAATTCTTTATCAGATGTTTTAGACTCGTCTACTATTTTAAATTTCCAATCCTTATTAAGGTTAATTGTTGTAGGCTCATCTTGGGCACAAGAGTGCAGTGCTAAACTTAATAATAAAATAAAAAAAGTATAAGCAGTTTTAATTTTTAGGTGATTCATTTTTAATTATTCTTATTTTTTATGAGCCTTTTTTAAGTAAGCTTTATACTCTTTATTCATTTTTTTATGTCCAATTTCTTCGCCAGCAAGCATTTTTTTATACTCATCTGGTCTCTCTTTTTTAACCCAAGCAATTAACTCTGGTCCGTTTGTTATTACAGGGTTATAAACATCACTAACAGGTTTCATTTGCTCATCAAAAAGAATTGTTTGTGCTCTAAGCTTATCTAAAACATCTTTGTATTTTGGATCTTCTGCTAAGTTTACCAACTCATTAGGATCTTCTGTTAAATGGTATAGTTCTTCTTTTGGCTTTGTAGGCGCAAAAAATGGAGCTTGGTTCTCGTTTAACTTTCCTTCTTTATAAAGCGTACGCATTACGTGTACAGCTGGTCTATAAAACTCTAAATATGCTTGGTGCGCATCATAAGGCACCTCTGGCATATCATTACGTATGTAAGACCATTCTGTTGTGGTTACAGATCTAGATTTTTCCATTATTTCATCCCATAAATCCCTAGCCGCATAATTATATTCTCTATTAAAATCCTCACTAAAAATAGGTGTACCCGTCATATAACTTGGCACTTTTATACCAGCAAAATCTACAATACTTGCAGTTATATCTGTTGCACTAACTACATCTTCTCTTACATTATTTCCTTTAAACTTTGCTGGGTAATGTATTAGTAAAGGAATACGTAAACCAGGATCTTGTAAATACCCTTTACCACGAATATTGCAACGACCGTTATCACCTATAAAAATTACAATAGTATTATCTGCTAATCCTTTATCTTCTAATTCTTTAAACAACATTCCCACTTCATTATCCATATATTCTATTTGGTCTAAATATTTAGCCCAATCTAGTCTTACTGCAGGATGATCTGCCATATAAGGAGGCAGTGTAAGTGTTTCTGGGTTTACTGGGTGTTTAGATTCTTTTCTAATCTGGTCCCACCAATCTCCTCTGTGCGTAACTTGTAATTGTATTTGAGCAAAAAATGGCTGATCAGATTTTTCTATAGTATCATATTTATCAAACAAACCAAATTGAGTTTTTCCGTCCCACTCACCAATAGCTTCATGCTTAAAATTTACATCTATTTTTCTACCTTTATTTAAAACAGCGTGGTTGCCTAAAATGGTTGTATACCCAGCATCTCTTAGTAACTTAGTAAAAGGTGTAAACTTAGCATCTAAAGGAACCTCCCTGTTGCTACGGTGATTATGCGTATTTGTTTTTAGTTGATGTGTACCCACCATCATAGCAGATCTACTGGGAGAACATATAGGGTTTGTAACAAAGGCATTGGTAAAAAGTACACCTTCTTTTGCCATTTTATCTAAAAACGGAGTTTTAACATCTGGCATACCATAACACGCTAAATCTGTGCTCATATCTTCTGCCATTATCCAAATAATATTTGGCTTTTTAGCTTCTGTAGGTGCTTCTACAGCTGCTACTTTTTTATCGGTTTTACCACCACAAGCCATTAACAATAAAGTCAAGGCTATACACCATAAAATTTCTTTTACTTTAATCATAGTTTTTAATTTTTAAATACGCCTCCAGAAAATGGATAATGCGCTATTGGCACACTTTGTTCTTTTAATATTTTGTTTGCTTTGGCTACTATTTCTGGGTATTTAGCAGATACATCTTCTTTCTCAAACAAATCTGTTTCTAAATTATATAATTCTGTGTGATAATTATCTTTATAACGTACTGCTTTCCAATTACCAAACCTAGTAGCTTGTCTGTAGCCTTTTACAGACCTACCTTCTTGTATTTCCCAGTATAAAAAATTATGTTTTTCTTGTTCTTTACCTAAAAGTTCTGGTAAAAAAGAAATTCCGTCTGTTTTATTTGGCACTTTTGCCTTTGCTACTTCTGCTAAAGTTGGCATAACATCATAAAAAGTACTAGGATGATTACTTGTTGTTCCTCCTTTTATTTTTTCTTTCCAATAAGCAATCATTGGTACTCTTACACCACCTTCATATACATCTCTTTTATAGCCATTAAGGTTTCCCGAACTATTAAAAAAAGTATAATCATGATGATTTTCATTGGTTGGTCCGTTATCACTAGAAAATACAATTAACGTATTTTCTAACTCGCCACTTTCTTTTAGTTTAGTAAACAAACGTTTTATTTGTGTATCTAACATTGTAATACGTGCTGCGTGTCTACGCTCTATCTCTGGCCACTCTTGTATTTTATCACTGTACAAATCATTTTTACTTAAAAAGAACTCGTGTGCGTGTGGCGTTCTGTAAGACATGTATAAGAAAAATGGCTTACTAGCTTCCTTATTATCTAAATATTCTAGTGCAAAATTAGTCCTAAACTCATCTAAACAACTGTAGTTATTGTAATTGTAAAAAATAGAATCTTGGTTGTTGTTTACCCAGTGTACGCGTTCATCAATCTCATTACCTTTAGCATCTTCTCCCCACTGTTCTTGTACTGCATAGGTAAATCCTCTGCCTTTTGCCCAGGTAGATACATCTTCTGGTACTCCCAAATGCCATTTACCAATCATAGCTGTTTGGTAGCCAGATTGCTGTAACATTTCTCCTATTGTTTTTTCCGATTTTTTTAAAGGTACTCTATCGTATTTATTAGGATATTCGCCTTTATTACCACGAATACTAACGTGGCCTGTGTGTAAGCCTGTCATTAATACAGCTCTAGATGGTGAACATACAGATGTACCAGAATAAAAGTCTGTAAAACGCATACCTTCTGATGCTAAACTATCTAAAAACGGGGTTTTAATTACTTTTTGTCCGTAAGAACCTAGCTCACCATAGCCCATATCGTCTGCCAACAAAAATATAATGTTTGGTTTTTTAGTCTGAGGGGTTTCTTTAGGTTCTTTACCAGTTAAAGCAATGTCTTTTTTATCTTTAGAACCGCATGAAATACATATTGCAAGTATAAAGGTTGATAAAATAAGGTTTTTCATAAATTTAATCTTCTATTTTGTATAAACAGGAACAGCTTCCTTTTCCCAATTTGCAAGGTCATTTTTAAGCTCTTCTTCTATTTGAAGACCTTTACCTATTAAATCATCTTGCTCGCTTATATCTTTAGCAACATTAAATAAATGGTACGTACCACTGTGGTATTTTATAAGTTTAAAGTCTCCCGCCATTACAGCTGCATACTGATCTTCATAACTTCTAAAAAAGTATAAATTTCTTTTTTCTAGTGTTTCACCTTTTAAAACTGGTAGTAAACTAACACCGTTAATCTGGTTGTCTTCACATTTTTTACCAGAGGCAATTTCTATTAAAGTAGGATAAATATCTATAGACTGCACAGGTACATTGGTCTCTGTATTAGCTTTAGTTATTCCTGGATAATTTATAAGTAATGGCACACGAGCACCACCTTCTCCTAACGTATTACCTCCTTTTTTACCACCGCTTAAAGGTGCATTTGTATACGCGCCACCTTGGTCTGATAGTACAATGATTACTGTGTTATCTGCAATTCCTTTTTCTTCTAATGCTTTGCGTACACGACCAACAGACTCGTCCATAGCTTCTACCATAGCAGCGTGGTGTGCATATTTACCCTCTAAGCCTGCATCTTGGTATTTTTTTAGTAAATCTTTACGACCAATAGACGGGCCATGAACAGAGTAATACCAAAACGAAAGCATAAATGGTTTTTTATTATCATAATCTTTTATAAAATTAACAGCCCCATCTGTAAGTACATCTGTTAAATAATCTCCTTTTTTAACTCCCGACTTTAAAAAACCTCTTGGATCATCTTGTGGTTTAAAAAATGGATAATAGTAACTTTTTGGATGTCCGGAGTTTGTTGTACCATATTCTGCATCAAAACCTTGATCTTTTGGGTAACGTCCTGGATGACCCAAATGCCATTTACCAATAAACATATTATAATACCCTAATTCTTGTAAACGCTCTGCATAAGTTACCTCTTTTAAAGGCAAGTAGTTTCTAGAAGGCATTTGTACAGGATCTGTGGGCCATAAATTATACTCTGCGTCAGGATTATTTTTATCTAAAGAAATATGTCTTGGCATACCTAATCTAATTGCTTCTTTACCTGTTAGTAAAGACAACCTACTTGGACTACAAGTAGGTGTTGGTATATATGCTCTAGTAAAATCTAAACTTTCTTTTTTAAATTTATCTAAGTTAGGTGTAGTAAAGGTTTGGTTTCTATACCCAATGTCAGACCAACCATAATCGTCTACAAATAATAGTACAATGTTTGGCTTTTCAGTTTTTATTACTTCTTCTTTTACTGTTACCTCTACTGTTTGTGATGGTTTATTTTTACAAGATGTAAAAACCAATCCTGTAATGGTGACAGTAGCAAGTAGTAAGGTGTTTTTGTAAATGTTTGCTCTTTTCAAAATATAAAAATGTTTAGCGTAAATATCTCTAATATCATTAGAGCAAATGTGTCTAGTAGTTTACAATATGTATTTATAAGTAAATTAAACGCACATTACTAGTTAAAGCTACATACTTTTTACACAAAAAACCAGAACATATATATGTTCTGGTTTAATTAATTAAAACTAAATACTCATTTAAGAGCCATTATTAAAAACACATTCTTAATTAATTACATTGTTCGCTTGTTTTAGCTTGTTCATCTGTTACTATTACATAATCTTCTACAAAGCCAATACCTTCTACACTATTTTCATCTAAATTAACTGTATAATTTGGCGTGTTTACTATTGCACTTATAGATGGTCCGTTATAAGATTCTCCTTCGGCAACAATAGGATTCTCATTTATTAAACTTCTTAAATTACATGGCATATACTTATAATGTTTAGGCTTTAACTGAGCTTCTTTGTTACCGTAAGTAGCCTTAACATTACTAATTGTTACGTTACTAAAAGTACCTTTTGTTAACCCTGGAGTTGAGTATTTTTTAGAAACAAAGCCACCCTCTAAACGTACAGCAAAGCCACAACTATTAGCTGTTATACCATTTACATATACTTTACCGTTATGCATAGCATGCGGAGAAACCATAACTGCTGCATTACCATTGGTACAAGAAATATTTTCTCCAAACATATCTTCTACTCCTCCTTTTTGTAGGTCGTTCATAAATGTCCAACCAGTTTCTAACCTTAATGTTACACCACCAGTACCTTTAAGTTTTTTGTATAAAACATTTTTTGCTGCTTGTACTTGCACTAGACCATAACCGTAGTCAGAGTTTAATGTATTGGCATTTTTAACAACACCATTTCTAGGCCAAAAATATTTGTCATTAAACTTTGTAATTCCCATAGTAACAGAGGAGAACTTGGTTAACTTATCTAATATTTTAAAGTCTGATATTGAAAAATTATCTACATTATTAAAGTTAAACACAGCAACATTTGGATTGTTAGCCTTGGTTAAATCTACAATAAATTTATTTGAAGATGCACTACTAAAACTAACGTTTTTAATTACATCAGATTCTTTACCAAAGGTAAACATTGCGTAGTTTTTATCTGTATTAGGCCTAATAGATGGTCTAATTACAGCTTCGTCACTTACAATAATATGTACATTAGATTTTAGTTTTACATTAGATACAGAATAATTACCTTTTGGTATTAGTAGTTTGCCCCCCCCTTTAGCAGAAACATCATCAATTGCTTTTTGAAATTTTTGACTATCATCTGTACTAAAAATTTTATCTACTCCGTAATCTGTAACTAAATCTTTTGTTACTGCATAACTAGTTGGTGGTGTGTAAAAATCTTTTTCTTTAAGCAATAAAACTTTTACACTAGTGCCCTCATCTAAAAGAGCACTAGAATTATCTAATGATACAGGGTCTTGTAAATCATCATTTGAACAAGAAATAAAACCTGCTGCTAATAGCCCTAAAAAAATACTTTTAACTCTTAAATTATTAAATTTAGGAGCTTGGTAGTATACCCAACTGTTTAAATTGTTTTTCATCATAGTAAAAAAATTAAAGTTGTTATTTATTTGTACTACAAATCTACTTGTAATATTTAGTAAGATTGTACTTACAAATAAATAAAATGTATTTACCAGTAAATCAACAAAAAAGACCCTTGTCCATGTCCTTATCAATAAAAAAACTAATTTATTTTTAGCTACATACAGGCAGTATTAACTTATTATATTTGACCTCATAGTACATAACCAATACTATTTTTTTAATTGATACTACAACCAAACAGTCTATGCCTAAAAGAGGATTTTTTACCACAATTAGTTATATTTTTATTCTTTTTCTTTCTTTTACAACTGCTTTTTCGCAATCTAAAAGTGGTATTACAGGTAAAGTTACAGAAGAAAACAACCAGCCTATAGAAGCTGCAACAGTCACGCTACTAAACCCAACAGATTCTACTTATGTAGATTATACTATTACAAATAGTACTGGTTATTTTAATTTAGATAAAGCAAAAGAAGGAAACTACATTTTACAAATTTCATTTATGGGGTTTGAGTCTTTTTCTAAAAACATTAATTTTAAAACTAACTTGTTAGACCTTAACACAATTGTACTTAAGGAAGATTCATTTGCTTTAGACGGAATAACATTAACTGCTGTTGTACCAATACAAATAAAGCAAGACACTATAGCTTACAACGCAAACTCGTTTAAAACAAATCCTGATGATAATTTAGAAGAATTACTAACCAAACTACCTGGATTAGAAATTGATGCTGACGGAAATATTAACGCTCAAGGTAATGAGGTTGCTAAAATAATGGTAGATGGTAAAGAATTTTTTGGTGGTGACCCATCTATTGTTTTAAAAAATTTATCTGCAGATGCAATAGCCAATATAGAAATTATAGATAAAAAAAGTGATGAGTCTGAACTTACAGGTGTAGATGATGGCAACAAACAAATGGTAATAAACTTTACTCTTAAAAAAACAAAAAAGAATAATGGTTTTGGCAAAGTATCTGCAGGTATGGGGTTAGATAGTAAGTATTTTAGCAACCTTAACTACAATAAGTTTACATCTAAAACTCAGTTTTCTGTAATTGGAAAATTAAACAACATAAACATTACTGGTTCTAATATACAAGGCTTTTTAAAAAATGCAAATGGTATTGCAGACGACTCTGATGATGATGACCAAACCAATCAAAAAAACAAAAGCTTAAGCGGATATTTAAAAACAGGTGTTGCAGGTATAAATATTGGTCACGAGTTTAAAGATAAAGAATCTTTAAATATAGATTTTTTTTACAATTTGTCTGACAATGAAGGTGTCTCTAAAACTAAACGAATAAATTTTTCTAACAACTCTAATTTTGATTTTAGAACAGAGAACACTTTTAATAACAGCTCTAATAACTACAATCTAAATTTTGATTATAAAAACAAGTCTAACAAAAACAATAGCTTATTAATTAAAGGAAAGTTTACCAAGGATAATATTGATTACATAACCAATAGAGATGGTTTTTATTTTAATGAGTTAAATGAATTGGCTACCTCTAATATAGCAGCATCTAATAATAAAAGAGATAAAAGCATTGGAGACGTTACTATTAATTTTTACCAACGTTTAGCAAAACTAGGACGTAGTTTTAATGTTGGCTTAAAAACAACAGCAAACAACTCTAACAGGTTAAATAACCAAACAACACTAATTACAAGAAGACAAAACACAGATAACCCTACCTCTAGTACTATTAATGCAATTAGAGATGAAGAGTTTTTAACCACTACGGTAAACCTCAACTTTAAATATACAGAGCCCTTAGGCAACAACCACTATGCAAAATTAGAGACTTATTTAAGAAACAGAACAAATAACGAAGATGTTCATCAGGCTAAAACTACAATAGGTACAACCACTAAAGATGAGTTACTTGCCTACAAATACAAGCATATAGAAAATAGTGCACAAACAAGACTTGTACATAGCTACAGTCCTGGTAAACTAAATACCTATGCTGCTATAGAATTACAAGAACTTGGCAGAACATTTGGCGTATTAACAGAAACAAACATTGTCTCTAACAAACTGTATGTTAATCCTATGGCAAATATTGTTTACAAGCCTGTTAGAGGTCAAAAATATAGACTTAATTACAAAAAATTTGTGCGCAACCCTAATAGTTTTCAAAGCTCTACGGTGATTAATGATATAAACCCATATAATATTAGAAAAGGAAACCCAGATTTAAATGCAGAAAAAACAAATGCATTTACCATAAATACTGTAGTGCATAACTTTAAATCTGACTTAAGTTTTAATACCAGGTTTGATTATCAAAATACAACAGATGCAATTATTAGAAGCGTTACTATAGATGATGATTATGTAAAAACTATTAGTTACCAAAATAGTGGTAAAAAAGAACGTTTTAGTAATAGTTTAAGCTTTGGTCAAAAACTAAAAGATATTGGACTTAGGTATACTTTTAAAAACAAAAATACCTACACCAGCGTAAATTCTATTGTTAACTTACAAACCAATAAAGTAAAGTCTACAGATATTATGCTTAGCTTACTTTTAGAAAATAGTAATAAAAGTACTTTAGACGTTAAAGCAGGTGCAACATACAGTACAAACAACACCACTTTTTCTATAGAAAACAACTTAGACCGTAAATATACTAAACAACAATATTTTGTAATGTTTGATAAAGACTTTACTAAAAAACTAAGCTTTAATACACAGTTAGATTATCTTGTTTTTGTTGATGATAAATTTGAGTCTAACCAAAAACTACCGTTATGGAATGCCACAGTTTCTTACGCCCTAAATAAAAACAGAAGTAATTTATTAAAATTGGTTTTGATAGAT
This sequence comes from Cellulophaga sp., assembly GCF_039943695.1. Lineage (NCBI taxonomy): Bacteria > Pseudomonadati > Bacteroidota > Flavobacteriia > Flavobacteriales > Flavobacteriaceae > Cellulophaga > Cellulophaga sp. Next base: position 37,999 of record NZ_JBDVAA010000029.1, read on the forward strand.
TTATTAGATAAAAATATAAATATAGCAAGAAGAAGTACCATAAATTATTTTGAAGAAACAGAATCTGAAAGTCTAGGTCGTTATGTTATTTTAAGTTTTACTCATAAACTAAGAGGAACAAAAAAGAAGACTAAATAACAAGTATCTAGCCTTCATTTTAAACTTAAAACAAACAATAATCTTATAATTGTTTTGCTACTTTTAGCAGCAAATCTTTTGTTTTTTGCACACCTTCTTCTTCAGATAGTAAAGTTCCCTCATATTCTATACCAACAAAACCAGTATATCCTGACTCTTTAACAAGTTTCATTATTTTATAAAAATCTATATCAGCTTCTGTACCATCAGCAGTAAAATTTCTACTTTTAGC
>NZ_JBDVAA010000030.1:0-31192 GCF_039943695.1 Cellulophaga sp.
AGTCATAGAATGTTTATCACCTATACCGTAATATAATTTAACAACATCTGCTTCTCTAGGAGATAAAGTTTCTAATGCTCTATTAATCTCTGTATCTAAAGATTGATGCATTAATTTTTCATCTGGGTTAGGAGATTCTCCGTATTTAATAACATCGTATAAATTAGAGTCTTCGCCTTCTTTAAAAGGTGCATCCATAGATACGTGTCTTCCAGAGTTTTTCATAGACTGCTTAACCTCACTAACTGACAATTCCAATTCTTTTGCAATTTCTTCTGCAGAAGGAGGTCTTTCGTGTGTTTGTTCTAAATAAGAAAAAGCCTTTTTTATCTTATTAATAGATCCAATTTTATTTAATGGCAAACGCACAATTCTAGACTGCTCAGCTAAGGCTTGTAAAATAGACTGTCTAATCCACCAAACGGCATAAGAAATAAACTTAAAACCTCTAGTTTCATCAAATCTTTTAGCAGCTTTAACCAAGCCAACGTTACCTTCATTAATTAAATCTGGTAATTTTAAGCCTTGGTTTTGATATTGTTTAGCAACAGATACAACAAATCTTAAGTTTGCATTTGTTAATTTTTCTAGCGCAGCCTCATCACCTGCACGTATTCTTTGAGCTAACTCTACTTCTTCATTTGCAGTAATTAGATCTATTTTGCTGATATCTTGCAGGTATTTGTCTAATGATTTTGATTCTCTGTTAGTTACCTGTTTGATGATCTTTAGTTGCCTCATATATCTGTTCTGTTAATTTAAAGTTTAAAGGTACAGTATACATTTTAAAATGTTATTTTCCAAACATTTAACATATACTTTATACATTACTTATAAATAAAATACTTACCTTTTTAAATATCAATGTTTTTAAGACCAAAAAGGTTTTAAATATATTTCTTTAATTTTTTGATTTATTTGGTAACTTTCCGCAATTATAGATTTTTTGTATGAGTAAAAGAGCTTTAAAAAAGTATTTATCAGAATTAAAAAAAGGAGAATTAGAAGAACAACTTTTAGGATTGTATGAAAAATTTCCGGCTGTTAAAGCATACTACAGCTTTGTTTTTAATCCAAAGGAAGAAAAACTGGTACAAGAAGCTAAATTAAAAATAGGTAACGAGTATTTTCCTGTAAAACGCAAACGCCCCAGAGCTCGTAGATCTGTAGCTCAAAAATACATTAAAAACTTTTTGTTATTAGGTGTAGATGCTCCTTTGGTAGCAGATGTTATGCTATATAATATAGAAATAGCACAGGAGTTTGCACAGCACAAAAATGTGCCAGATGCTTTTTATAAAAGTATGCTTAATTCTTTTGAGCAAGTTGTACAGTATGTAGCAGTTAATGCAATTTTACCAGAGTTTAAAGACCGCATTTTAGTTATTTACAAGCATACGCAAGACAATAATTGGATGTTTCAAGACGGTTTTTCTAGAGCTTTAGATAGTATAGACTAAGCGCTAGGCTGCCTATTTAACAGCACTTTTTATCAGTTTTATGCTTTTAAGTTTTCTTAAAGCACAAAAATCGACTAATTTAGCAAGGTTTATTTTTAAACTTAAATACATCGTTTTTCTACGATTAATTACAAAATAGGTTATCCCATTTGGAAGAACAAAAGACAACTACAGAAAAAACATTATACGACTATCAGCAGGAAGATTTAAGTAAAATATTTACTTATTTTGATGAAAATCCTCCTGGTACAAACCTGTTGTATCAATTGCCTACTGGTGGCGGAAAAACTGTTGTTTTTTCTGAAATAGCCCGTAGATATATAGCACAAAAAAACAAAAAAGTTGTTGTGCTTACCCATAGAATTGAGTTAAGCGCACAAACATCTAAAATGTTAGATAGTTTTGGCGTACATAACAAAGTAATAAATAGTAGTGTAAAAGATTTAAACGATCAAGATAGTTACAAATGTTTTGTAGCTATGGTAGAAACTTTAAATAACAGGCTGCAAGAAGAGAACGTTGAGCTAAAGGACATTGGACTTGTAATTATTGATGAAGCCCATTATAACTCTTTTCGTAAGCTATTTAAATACTTTAAAGATTCGTCTATACTTGGTGTAACAGCAACGCCGCTTAGTTCTAACATTAAGCTACCAATGAAAGACAATTATAAAAAGTTAATTATTGGCGAGTCTATAAAGTCGTTAATTAGCAGAAACTTTTTGTCTAGTGCCAACCAGTATAGTTATGATGTAGGTTTAAAAACTTTAAAACTAGGTATTAATGGTGATTATACTGTTAAATCTTCAGATGAGTTATACAGTAACCAAACAATGCAAGGCAAGCTATTGTCTTCTTATGAAGAGCTAGCAAAAGGTACAAAAACCTTAATATTTAACAACGGTATTAGCACATCATACTACGTGTATGAAACCTTTAAAAAAGCTGGGTATAATATTCGTCATTTAGATAATAAAAATTCGGCATCAGAACGTAAAGAAATTTTAGAGTGGTTTTCTACAACACCAGATGCTATATTAACATCAGTTAGTATATTAACCACTGGTTTTGATGAGCCTACGGTAGAAACTATAATCCTAAACAGGGCTACACGGTCTTTAACATTGTATTTTCAGATGATTGGTCGTGGTTCTCGTGTAACAGATACCAAAGAAGAATTTACGGTTATAGATTTAGGTAACAATACCAAAAGATTTGGGTTGTGGAGTGAACCTATAGATTGGCAAGAAATTTTTCATTTTCCTGATTTCTTCTTAGAAAATATTAAGAATGATGAAGAAATAGAGCGCGATTTTGTTTACGAAATGCCTCAGGCCTTACGAGATGAATTTTCTAAATCTGAAAACATATTTTTTGATATTAAAGCCGAATATAAAGATGCTTTTGCTAAAGGATTAAAATCTAAATCGGTCTTAGAAAAAAGTATAGAACAACACGCAAAAATATGCGTAGAAAATAGCGAAGATGTTTTTGATGCACGTATCTTGGCCAAAAAGCTAAAAGAAGAGATACAATTTAGAGTAAGACAATACTCTTACTGTATAATGAATAATACAAAAAACTATAAAGAATGGTTAGAGGAGGATTATGAGCGTAAATTACGACTTAGTATTTCTCAGAAATTTTCTTCTAAAATGTAAATTCTTCTAGCGTGAAAAATGTTTTATTTATTGGTTTTGTTTGGCCAGAGCCCACAACAACGGCAGCTGGTGGCAGAATTCTACAGCTTATTACATATTTTACACAACAAAACTATACGGTAACATTTGCTAGTACGGCAGCAAAATCTGTCTACTCTGTAGATTTTTCATCTTTAGGTGTTTTAGAAAAGCAAATACAGCTTAATAATGATAGTTTTGATGATTTTATAAACGATTTAAATCCGGATATTGTTGTTTTTGATCGGTTTTTAACTGAAGAACAGTTTGGTTGGCGAGTAGCACAAGTTGTGCCACATGCAATACGAATTTTAGATACTGAAGATCTTCATTTTTTACGCAAAGCAAGAGAAGAAGCGTTTAAAAAAGGAAAATTACAACCTAGTGAAGAAGCATTAAAAAAATTAGAGATTACTAAGAGAGAAATTGCAAGTATTTATCGCTCAGATTTTTCATTAGTAATATCAATGTATGAGGAGCAGTTGCTAAAAAACACTTTTAAAATAGACAGTTCTTTGCTATTATATCTTCCTTTTATGTTAGATGCTTATAGTAATACAGGTAATAGTTTTAAAAACAGGAAAGATTTTGTGTGTATTGGCAATGGAAAACACAAACCTAATGTAGATGCTGTTTTGTGGTTGCATAAAGAAATTTGGCCGCTAATACGCAAAGAGCTTCCAGAAGCAAAATTACATATTTATGGCGCCTATTTACCACAACAGTTAACAGAAAAACACAATGCTAAAACAGGGTTTTTAGTACACGGTTGGGGAGAAGATGCAAACCAAATAATGCAACAAACTAAAGTAAATTTAGCGCCATTGCGGTTTGGAGCGGGCATTAAAGGTAAATTAATAGATGCTATGCGTAACGGAACACCAAGCGTAACCACTAAAATAGGGGCAGAGGGTATGTACGGTAATTTAGCTTGGAGCGGAGAAATTGCAGATACCGCAGCTAATTTTGCTGCTAACGCTGTAAACTTATATACAAATGAAGCTGCTTGGTTACAAGCACAAAAAAACGGAGCGGAAATTCTAAATACCTATTATGCTAAGACTAATTTAGAAACCAAGTTATCTAATAAAATTAGTACTTTGCAAAAAGATTTAGAAAAACATAGAAATGCCAATTTTATAGGCAGTTTACTACAGCACCATAGTTTGATGAGCACAAAATACTTATCTAAATGGATTGCAGAAAAAGAACAAAAAAACGAAGTCTAAAAATAAGATTAAAATGAAAAATATTGAGTGGAAAGTAGCTCAGGAGTTCGAGGATATTACGTATAAAAAGTGCAATGGCGTAGCGCGTATAGCGTTTAACAGACCAGATGTGCGTAATGCGTTTAGACCAAAAACTACAAGCGAGTTATACAAAGCATTTTATGATGCACAAGAAGACACGTCTATAGGTGTTGTTTTATTATCTGCAGAAGGCCCATCTAGTAAAGATGGTGTGTATTCTTTTTGTAGCGGAGGAGACCAAAAAGCAAGAGGCCACCAAGGATATGTTGGTGAGGACGGTATGCACAGACTTAATATTTTAGAAGTACAGCGTTTAATACGTTTTATGACTAAAGTTGTTATAGCTGTAGTTCCGGGTTGGGCTGTTGGTGGCGGTCATAGTTTACATGTAGTTTGCGATTTAACTTTGGCTAGTAAAGAACATGCTATTTTTAAACAAACAGATGCAGATGTTACTAGTTTTGATGGTGGTTATGGTTCTGCTTATTTGGCAAAAATGGTAGGACAGAAAAAAGCTAGAGAAATTTTCTTTTTAGGACGTAATTATTCTGCACAAGATGCTTATGAAATGGGAATGGTAAATGCTGTTATTCCGCATGATGAGTTAGAGGATACTGCGTATGAGTGGGCTCAAGAAATATTAGAAAAGTCGCCAACATCTATAAAAATGCTAAAGTTTGCTATGAACTTAACAGACGATGGTATGGTTGGGCAGCAGGTTTTTGCTGGTGAAGCTACTAGATTAGCGTATATGACAGAAGAAGCTAAAGAAGGTCGTAATGCATTTTTAGAAAAGCGTAAGCCAGACTTTGGTAAAAATAAGTGGATTCCTTAGTATTTAAGGAATAAGTGTTGTAAATGAAAAAGAGTCTTGTCGACAAAAACAAGACTCTTTTTACGAGAACACTATATGAAAATGAAAAATTTATTACTCTTTAACAACACTGCTAAAGTATAGTAGCTTTAACTTTAAATAAAATCTATGTTGTTAATACAATGGTTATTGTTGTATAACTTTGCAATTAAGTTGTAAGCTTATTTACAAATAGTGAAAACTGCTAAAAAAATATAAGATGTCGTTTAAAAAAATACATCCAGAGTTAAAAGAAGCCTTAGAACGTTTAAAAATTACAGAACCATTACCTTTTCAAAAAAATGTACTTTCTAAAATAAAAGGCGGAGCTAGTATTTTTGGTTTAGCACCAAAAGGGTCTGGTAAAACAACAGCTTTGGTTATTAGTACATTACAAAAGTTAAAGTGCCAAGAGTATCAAGATGCTCCTAGAGCTTTAATATTTGTAAAAGACAAGCAATCTGCATTAGACTTAAAACAAGAGTTTGATAGGTTTACATTTAGAATGTCTATACGTACGTACTGTGCTTATGAAGAGCAAAATATAGATGATCAAAGAGATGATATTTATGATGGCGTAGATATTGTAATAGCAACTCCAAAAAGACTAAATCGTATTTTTTATACAAATGGTATAAACTTAAATGTACTACAATTGTTTATTGTAGATGATGCAGAGTTTTTAGTAAAGCCAAGTTTGTTTTCTGAGGTTATAAGAACACCAGAAAGCATAGATAAATGTCAGTATTTGGTATTTGGGACAAAGTTTGATGACCGTATGCAGCGTATGCAAGATTCTTTTATGGCTTCTGCACAGATTGTGAAGTTGTAATTTTCTATTTGCAACTGTTACTTTTAAAGGTGAAAATGTATCACTTTTCTAAGTAAAACGAGAAGTTTAATTCTTGATAGACTTATGAAAGTATTTTACGACTATATTTAGGCTATTGCATACTATAAAAGTATAACCAAAAAGCAATTGCTTTTTAGTTATACTTTAAATCTTTCTCGTTGATATTTTTGGACCATAACTCTTTACCATCTTTATTAAAAATAGAAATAGTAAGCTCACGTTCTTTACGTGGGCCTTTTACATTTAAAATTCCAAAGTTATGCTCGCCTACAATGGTATCATCAATTTTGTAAACATTTAAAGGTTCTTTGTTATTATTAGCACCAGCTGTTAAAGAAGAACACGTAAGGTCATATAACGGATATACACTATTGCTTTCTTGCATGCGACTTAATACAGTGTGGTGCCTGTCTCCATCAAGAAAAACAACACCTTCAATTTTTGCTTCACGTATTTTTTCAATTAAGTAATTACGCTCTTTAGGAAAAGTAGCGTGGTTTTCATACATCGCTTCAGAACTTACTACTTGCCCGCCAATAACAACAAACTTAAAAGGAGCATCACTAGTAGTTAAGGCGTTTATAAGCCAGTCTATTTGTGTTTTACCAAGTATTTGTCTTTCTGTAGTGTAATTATTATTAGCTGTTCTGTAGTAGCGATTATCTAATAAAAAGAACTCTAAATCTGCCCATGTAAAAGAACCTGTGATTCCGCCTTTATTGATAATGTCATAATTAGGATTACCCCAAAATAGTTTAAAAATTTCTGATGACGTTTCTTTTAGAGGAAAACTGCTATTTGAGTTATCTGGACCATAGTCATGATCGTCCCAAATAGCATAATTGTGTGTAGAAGCCAACAATGGCTGAAGTTCTGGTAAAGACCTAGTATGTGTATAACGGTGTAATAAACCAGTACGTGAGCCCCAATCTGGTTCTCTTAAGTACGTGTTGTCTCCTAACCACAACATAAAGTTTGGATTTTTTTTATGTATAGATGTAAAAATGTCAAAATCTCTACCATATGGTTTTCCATTTCTATCAAAACGTTCTTCGTTTACATAATTACAACTACCAATAGCAAAACTAACCTCAGGTGGGTCTGTTCTCCATTTCCATAGTTTTTGAGACTCAAACTCCATAGCGTAATCTCTTTGTATCTTTTTACCATTTACAAACAGCTCATATACGTAGTTTTTACCAGGCAAAACTTTATCTGCAATTAGTTTAGCTACAAAACCAGTATTGGCCTCTGTAGTATACTTTTTTGTTTTAAACCTTTGTTTAGCATTTCCTTTTTCATAATACTCAAAATGTACCTCTGCCGCTTTAGTGGTTTGTGTCCAAAGTAACACCTCTCTCATAGTAGAATATCCTACCATAGGACCAGATTGCACTAAGTCTTGTGCACATAATAAGCTAATGTTTACTATAAATAGAAGTACAAAAAGTATATGCTTTTTCATAAAAAAAGAAGGTTTATTTAAGCTCGTAAAATTACAAGTTAATTAAAAAATACTGCTAACTAAAGCTAAATATAGTACTAATTTTATGTAAATAATTGGTTTAAACTTATAATAGACTTTAAAGAATACTTTTCTCGCTTAAGTATTTCCAATAGCGTTTAGGAACATGTTGTACGTGTAGTTTCATATTTTTTCTAGAAGCAATATTTGTACTCTTAAAATAATCGTTCCATAATTGCTGAAACTCTAATTCTATTTCAGCAAAAATCTCTGAAGACGTTTTAGTAGGATCAAAATCTGCACCTAATTCTAGCGTAATAATATCTACTTTTTCTAAGTTGTAATACAAGCCATACTTCCGTTTTAAATCATAAATAAGCCATTTTTGGTCTGCATAACGCTTCTCAAAATGCCTTTTTATTAGTGGTAACACATTAAAATCTGGCTCTATGTTAGCAAAGTAAACACCATCTTTAGTAAGTTTAAAACGCACAAAAGCTTCCATTCTATGCTTTTCTCGTCCTACGTTTTTAGTTAGTTTAGCTATTTCTAATATATGTTCATTTGTATAATCTGCTCCAACATTAACTTTAGCAGCAAACACATACACAATGGCATTAAATAAGGTATTTTCTACAGTAGGTTTTTCACTTAAAAAAGCATAATAAAACCTGCGTAAATCATTGCTAGGCATTTTCTTTTTTAAACCTGCCCAAACACGGTTACTTTTTTCTTGGTCTGTATACACAGTTTCAAAACTACCAAACAACGGTTGCTGAAATCTTTGTTCCGTAACAATAGTCACTGTTTTTAATTTCATCTCAAAAGCAGTAAAAACAGCCGTTAAAAATCCATCAAAAGAGGCGTCATAAATTAGTGTAGTTTCCATAGCAAAAGTCTATCCAAAAAGATTTAATTGGTTGCTAAGCATATCTGTGTATTTACTTTTAGAATTTTGTAGAATTAGACCTTTAATTTTCTCTGCAGTAAGATCTCGACTTTCAAACTTGTTAGATGCACAAATTAAAAAGTATTGTGCACGGTTTAATGACACGCCAATTGCCTTTAAATGCTCCCAATTAAGTTGTCTGTACCGCCTAGCTTTTAGTATTTTGTGTACAGATTTCATACCTAAACCAGGAATTCTTGCCAACATATGCTTATCTGCCTTATTTACATCTATAGGAAACTCGTGCATGTTACGTAATGCCCAACCCAATTTAGGATCAATATCTAAATCTAAATGTTGATTATGCTCATTTAAAATTTCTTCAATATTAAAGCCATAAAAGCGTAACAACCAATCGGTTTGGTACAATCTGTTTTCGCGTAGCATAGGAACAGGAGTACCAATTTGTGGCAAACGTGTGTCATAACTAATTGGCACATAACCAGAGTAGTATACACGCTTTAAATTAAAATTCTTGTAAAAATAGTTAGAGGTATACATTATTTGCATATCATTTTCACCACTAGCGCCTACAATCATTTGTGTACTTTGTCCACCAGGAGCGTATTTAGGCGTACTTTTTATAAGCTTTTTCTCGTTTTTATACTGTATAATTTCATTTTTAACCTTAATCATAGGTTTAATAAAATCTTCTCTGTTTTTATCTGGAGCTAAAAGTTTTAAGCCTTTTTTAGTCGGAATTTCAATATTAACACTAAGTCTGTCTGCATACAAACCAGCCTCTCGCATTAGCTCATCACTAGCACCCGGAATAGATTTTAAATGTATGTACCCATTAAAATTTTCTTCTAAACGCAATTTTTTAGCCACCGCAACCAAACGCTCCATAGTATAGTCTGCACTTTTAAAAATACCAGAGCTTAAAAAAAGACCTTCAATATAGTTACGTCTGTAAAAATTTATAGTCAAATCTACCACCTCTTGCACTTTAAAAGCAGCACGTTTAATGTCATTGCTTTTACGTGTAACACAGTAAGCACAGTCAAAAATACAATGGTTGGTTAATAATATTTTTAGGAGAGATACACAACGGCCATCCTCTGTGTAGGTATGGCAAATACCAGAAGCAGACGCATTACCCAATCCTTTATTGGTATTGGTTCTGTTGCTGCCGCTAGAGGAGCAAGACACATCGTACTTTGCAGCATCTGCAAGGATGTTTAGTTTTTCTTGTACACGTTGAAAAGACATACCTTAAAATTAGAGTTTAGACTGTAAAGATACAATGTAAACTAATAAAAAGTACATTTTATAATTAATTTATATCTCATATTATGATATATTAGTATGTAATTTACTATATTTGACACTGAAAACAATGCAGTTATGAACCGTATTAAGTACGTATTAGATGATAAAGGAATTAAGCAAACCTGGTTGGCAGAAAAACTAGGTAAAAGCTACAATATGGTAAATTCTTATGTACAGAATAGGAGGCAACCCAGTTTAGAGTTACTGTATGAAATTGCACAAATTTTACAAGTAGAAGCCAGAGACTTATTAGATGGTAACCAAGCCGTATTTAATACAACTACAACAGAAACCGATACGGTAAACATACCTTTAGTAGGCTCTGTAGCTTGCGGTTTACCAATATTTGCAAAAGAGCATATAGAGGCACAAATTGCCATATCTACAAAACTAGTAAAAACGCCTTCAGATTATTTTTTGCTAAGAGCTACAGGAGACTCTATGAACAAAAAAGGAATAGACAGTGGTGATTTACTACTAATTAAACGCCAGCATACAGCAGAAACCGGAGATTTAGTACTTGCCTTGTTAGATGATGAAGCTACGGTAAAAGAGTTTAAAAACAATGGTAGCAACCTTGTTTTAAAACCACACTCTACAAACCCAAAACACCAACCAATTATTTTAACTACAGATTTTAAAGTACAAGGTATTGTAGCAGATGTTATTAAGATGTAATTAAACACATAAATTTTTTAGTAATTTATTTTGTAAAAAGTAGGAGGGAAGTTGCATTTTCTCCCCAACTGTAGAAAGTGTTACCAATAACTAATTTTGTACCATTTATAAATAAATAGTACCCAATTACACATATCCGTAATTGTAGTAAAAAAAATAGTTTTACATTGTAGGAAAATTTAACAACCAAAACTAGCAAAACTACATTATGTGCGTTTATATGTAGTTACCTGTAATTTAAACTAAACAATGATATCACAAGAATTAATTGATTATACTACAAGTAAAGAATCTGAACTCTCTAAAGTTAAAGATTTAAGAGTCGATAATAAATATCAAGGTACTACTGACTATTTTAGAACCAATGCAGATATTGATTATTCTCGTGTTCTATATTCATCTTCATGTAGGCGACTTCAAGGTAAAATGCAACTTTTCGTTCCTAAAAGTCAAGTTTTTTACAGAAATAGATTGACCCATAGCCATGAGGTAGCGCAAATTGCAAAAACAATCGCTAACAAATTAAAACTAAATGACACACTTACTGTCCAAACTTGTTCATTGGCTCATGATATTGGAAACCCGCCATTTGGACATGCTGGAGAAGTATTCCTTAGCAAAGTTTGTGAAAAAAATCCATATGAAGGCAACGCTCAGACATTTAGGATATTAAATCGGATTGAAGAACGACATCACGATTTCAATGGATTAAACCTTACTATTAGGACTATGCTAGGTGTTGTAAAATATTTTAAGCCTGAAAAAGAAGAAATCAAAAATCAAAAACAAGAAGTTGAAATAGTAAAGAATAAAAAGTTTTTATATAACAAAGATTACGACCTTGTTAAAAAGTGGTTAAATGAACACAAAATCCAGCATAAAACAATTGATTGTGAAATTATGGATTTATCTGACGAAATATCCTATGCAATTCATGATTTGGAAGATGCTTTGGGACTAAACTATTTTACCATAGACGAACTTCTTTATGAATTTTCAATTAGAAGTGAATATAAAGATGTCATAACTGAATTCAAAAAATTCAATGTACTCGCAAGACAGTTTGCTGAAAAAGCTCACGTATACAAATCATCAGAAGAATACGCTATGCTTTATAGAAAAGAATTAACATCAATTTTAGCAAATGCATTTGTTAGAGATGTTAATTTAGTGAATGGCAAATTAGGTTATAAAAATTTAGGGAATTTAGTTCATGGCTTGAAAAAACTAACATTTGAAGCTATAAAAAGACAACCTGACATTATTGAATATGAACAATTAGGTAAACACGTACTAACGAAATTGTATGATTTATATACTGATAAAAATTACAATAGGGATATGGTACTACTTCCGGCTAATTACAGAGTAACTGATAAATGGGAAAGAAAAGTTCAAGATTACATAGGTGGTATGATGGATATTTATGCAATACAACAGTACGAAAAATATTATGGTAAACTTTCTGATAAAGGAATTTACTTTAAATAAAAACTACAGGTAACAATGGCTCTAAGTAATTGCTAACTTGCATACTTTTAAAATCCTTGTGGATTTTTAGCTTAGCTTTTGCTTGCTAAGTTAAGGACTAACCCACGCAACTACTGATAGCCGAAACCGTTGGCAATAATTAAAATGCACTCACAATCAAATGAAAAAAACTCTTATTCTACTAATTATTCTTACACTTACTTCGTGTGCTTCAGTTTTCAATAAACGTATTATTAAAAAATTAGGAGTAGAAAACGAAAAAACTGAATTAAAATTTATAGATAATATAGAGCAAGAAATTATATTTATCCCAATGCATCACGTTGGCAGGAAAAGATATTACAATGACATTGCTAATAAAGTTGATTCACTACAAAAACTGAAATACGTTGTTTTTTACGAAGGTGTAACTGATAATAAAGAAAAAGATTCATTAATTAGAAAAAAAAGTCTTTTAAAATTAAGAAGAATTATGGGGTTTTTCCCTCAAGGTAAAAAGGGATATTTAGATACAACTACCAACATCATTGCAGGTAAAATAAAATATAAAGGAAAATATAAGTTAATTAATCAACCTAATTATAAACTCTTAAAAGTAGATAGCTTATCTTCAATTAGAGCAGATATTAATTTGACCGAATTGATTACTGATTTTGAGAAAAATTATGGTAAAATTAAAATAGACAGTTGTGATTACAAAACAGACCTTAAAGACAAAAATTACAGGTGTGGAAAAGCTAAAAGAGGTTTAAGAAAAAAATTTGAAAATGGTTACGTCAAAGATTACAGAAATAAATATTTAGCTGAACAAATATTCAAAAGCAACAAAAATAAAATTTTAGTCATATATGGAGATGCACACTTTTTTGGATTATATTGGGAATTAAACTTACTAGATAATGATTATACAATAATTAGAACCTTTAAAAAAGACTATACAAGAGATTCAATTAGGACATTTAAAAAAAATATTATTAAAAAATAACTATTGCCAACACCATATATAATTAATCACTATTCTAGTCTACTTACTAATCCCGAAGCATCAGGAATCACGGGCTTTCTATTCAGTTTTTATTTGCTAAATTAGGTGCTTAAACTAAGCAGCTAATCTTATACAAAACCGATGTGTTTAACCTAAAAAAACACTATGGACTTTAAACGAACAGGAATAATATTATACACTATTGAGTATAAAAAATGTGTAGACTTTTATGAAAACATACTTGAATTAAACAAAATGTTTGAAACTGAAAATTTAACGTGTTTTGAATTTGGAAACTCTTATTTGATGGTAGAGCTAGACGATGAATATAACGGAACACAAACTGAATCTGAACGAATTAAGACTTGCTTACGAATGAACGTTTCAAACGTTAAAATTCTTGCAAACAAACTGATTGAAAAAAATATTGAAGTAGACTACCAAGAACACACTTGGGGAACAATTGCGAAATTTTTTGACCCAGACGGAAATTTATGTGCCTTTAAGGACAATGAAACGTTTGAAAAGCAAATTGCAGACGGAATTAAAGTGAACTAAGCAGAAGATTAATAGGTTATTAACGCTTATACAAAACCATTGTAAAACATTAACAAAAACATATGAAAAAGTACTATTATATAACGTCAATTATTTTTTTACAATTATTGTTTTCTTGTAAAAACAACTGTACACCAGATATTACAGGAGTAAACTTAACCAATTCCATTTTTCTTACTCCAATTGATTCTTTAAAAAGTGTTGATGCTAACAGTTATAGAATTGAACTTCGTTTAGATATAGATGAAATAAATAAAAGACGAGATAAAGATTGTATTAAAGGAGAAAAAGGACTAAAAAGTAATATTAAAGAGCTAAGTATTGTTTCAAATACTAATATTTTTAATATTATGGCTGGAGAAAAAATTAATCTTGACAATTTTAGAATTTATGACTATGCTGGATTAATCTCAGATGATTACGGTGAGGATATTGATGCTAATTTTAAAAGATATAGGTTAAATGAATGGATTGATATCATAAATAATGATTACAGAGATGCATACGACTCAACCTATAAGTTTTATAATGAATTTTATATCGAATTCTCAGACAAAAATCAGTCAGCAAATAATGTCAAATTCAAATTAATAATAACATTAATGAATGGTAATGTATTTGAAGCAGAAACAAAGCCTATAAATATTAAATAACTGTTTACAAATTGGAAGAAAAAATGTTTGTAATAAAAATTGCAATAGTTAACAAAGTACTTTAGCTAAAATAAAACCTCACTAATCTTAAGCCAAAGTACTTTTATATGTATCACTGAATATTACTTTAATTTATATTGTAAGCACATTTAATCATTAACAATAAATGCGTGTATAACTCCTGGTAACCACCCAATAATAGTTAGTATAAGACTAATTAAAAATGTTTTTCCTATTCCGTGTTTCATAAATACGGCTAATGGTGGTAGTATAATATTTAGTATAATTGTTACTAATGACATATGTAGTTGTTTTAATTGTTAAACAGTTGTGATATTTGTTTTTGTAAGTATTTTTATGCTAAATTAAATGTATTATAACTAGTGCTTTATCTCAATTAGTCATATTGTTAACCTTATCAAGTAAATAGTAATTTGCACATCGTTTTTATAGATTTTCTAATCTATTTCTTCACTAATATTTAGCAAAAAAAGAATATTTAAATGTAAACTCCCTTAATAAGTAGTGAATTATCCAATGCTAATACTATTTTATCCAACCCGTTTACTATATATTTTTGTAATACAATTCTTACTACTTTTGATTCATAATTAGAACTATAATTATTAATAACACAAAAGAATTTAGTTATGAAATCAAAAATTATGAGAACAAAAAAGTTAGCTTTAAGTTTTCTTCTAGTAGGTGTATGCTTCATAGGATACAGTCAAAAGCCTAAAGGACAAACATCAAATCCAAATGATAATTTTAAATTATTAAACGATTTTTCTGATGAATTTAATACAGGAAATATCAATTGGAACAAATGGAGTAAAACAGCTAATTTACCCAGTACAAAAGCCTGGAAATGGAATAACAATGCTAATGCTAAATCTGTAAATTTTAGTGGAGAAGGTGCTGTTGAGTTAACTATGCGTCAAAATGCAAATAATGCTATAGATGGTATTACTTATTTTAAAAGTGGCTGTTTACAAACTATTAAACAATTGCCTAAAAACTTTGTAGGTTATGTAGAATCTAGAATTTATGGTGCAGAAATTAATTCTCCAAAAGCTACAGGTCTTGACAAAAATAGAGGCGTATGTCCTTCCTTTTGGTTATACAGTAAGTTTTTTGATAATAAACCAATTGGAGAAGCTGTGTATACAGAAATTGATATAGTAGAACTACAGCAATTTGATTTTGACCCTAATGGTCCTGTTGGTCACCAACAAGATTTTATTACAGATGCAGAATCTAATCTACACTTAGTAAAAAAAGCAAGTTTTGGTAGAGATTGGTTTAGACCAAAACAACCAAAAGCAAGAGCTACTCAATTAAATAAGTATGAGCTACCTGGTAAATTTGATCCCACACAAGGTTGGCATACCTATGGTTGTGAAATTACACCTACTAAATTATATTTTTATGTAGATGGTGTAAGAGTAGGTAGGGCATTAAACAACACATACTGGAGCGATAATCCAATGTATGTTATAGCATCATTAGGGTTAAGAGTTCCTTTTGTAGACTTTAAAGGAAATGTATTTGAGCCTGTTAACCCAGAAGTAAATCCTAGAGCAAAAAAGAATATAGACGAAATGCCAGTATCTATGCACGTAGATTATATAAGAGTTTGGAAAAAAGAGGGTACAGGAGCAGCTAGTAATGCTACAGATGGTAATTGCTCATCAGCTACAACTTGGAAAAAATCAGGAAATTTTTTAATAGGAGACAAAGTAAAGCTTAACAATGCAATTTATGAACTAAAAGCTGGTAATGGCACTTGTAGACCAGGTGGTGCTTCTGGCTGTTCTGCAAACCAATGGACTAAAGTATCTGATTGTACATCTAATAGCAGTATTATTAATACTGACTCAGGAACAGTATATCCAAACCCAGCCAATACAGTAGTTAATGTGGTAGCTAGTAAAGGAGATTTTATTAGAATTATTACTTCTGTAGGCACAGTAGTACGTACCGTAAAGGCTAAAAATAGTACAACTGTAATTAATATTTCTGCATTACCAGCAGGTTTGTATACTGTTACAATTACTGGTAACAACAAAAATGAAACAAAACAATTGCTTATTAATTAGCTAAAATTTTACATAAATTAAATAATAAAGGCAGAATTAAACTTAGGTTTGATTCTGTTTTTTTTTGGTTTTTAATGAAACAACGTAGGAGGGAAGTGGAACTTTTTTTATGCTACCAATTACGGATTTCCGTAATATATACGTTGTAGGAATTAGTATTTTTAGCGTGATGAAAATATGGTGTTAATAGAACACTTTTTATGCGACGACGTAGGAGGGAAGTGGAATGTGTGTGAAATGGATTAAAAAGATGATTGTTGAAAACTACTTTATTTAATTAATAATATCTATACCTTTTTTCGATTTAAAACAATATTTTTATTTTTCGTAATTAAAACTAAATAAATATTGATTTATGCCGATTAGAGTCGTTGAATTATTTGCTGGTGTTGGAGGATTTAGAGTAGGACTTGAAGGTTACCCTAAAAGAGAAAACTCTAACTATGATGTTGTTTGGAGCAATCAATGGGAACCAAGTACTAAAATGCAACATGCAAATTTAGTTTATAAAAACCGTTGGCCTGACTCAAATCATAGTGGAGAAAATATTGCTGATGTAATTGAAAACAATTTTGAACAAATACCAGATCATGATTTACTTGTTGGTGGTTTTCCTTGTCAAGATTATTCCGTAGCGACTACTTTAAAAAACTCTAAAGGTTTAAGAGGTAAAAAAGGTGTTTTGTGGTGGAGTATTGAAGCCATTTTACGCGGAAAAGGAGAAAACAAGCCTCAATATCTTATGCTTGAAAATGTTGATCGTTTATTGAAATCACCTTCAAATCAAAGAGGACGTGATTTTGCAGTTATGTTAGCTTCTTTAAATAACTTAGGTTATGCTGTAGAATGGAGAGTTATAAATGCAGCAGAATATGGAATGCCACAAAGGAGAAGAAGAGTTTTTTTTCTAGCCTATCATAATACTTCTGATATTTATAGGAGAATAAATGAAACAGACGATAAAATAGATTGGTTAGACTCTGATGGAGTTATTGCTAATGCTTTTCCAGTCAAGAAAATTAATGAAAAAATCTACATAGATAATATTGGTGTTGATTTAATAGAAGTTTCAGAAAAATTTAATTTAGATGGAAAATTAAGCCCTTTCCAAAATTCTGGGATAATGATTAATGGAGAATTTACAACAGTTAGAACTAAACCAAATTATAATGGTATTAGAAGATTTCTTGGAGATGATAATATACTAATCAATTTAAATGAAGTACCTGAAGAGTTTTTTATAAGTGATGAAGACATTAATAAAGTAAAAGGATGGAAATATCTTAAAGGTTCAAAAAGTGAAATAAGAACAACTAAACAAGGGTTTAAATATAATTATAGTGAAGGTAGTATGATTTTTCCAGATGCTTTAGATAATGCTTCAAGAACAATTATAACAGGAGAAGGAGGGAAGTCACCTTCTCGATTTAAACATGTTGTGAACCAAAATGGAAGACTGAGAAGATTAACACCAATTGAACTTGAACGTTTAAATATGTTTCCAGACAATCACACTAAATTAGAAGGAATAACAGACACAAAAAGAGCATTTTTTATGGGAAATGCTTTAGTTGTCGGGATAGTAGAAAAGTTAGGGCAAGAATTAAGCGAAAGGATTAACGCAAATATAAACCAAGAACAATTTGTATAAATAATCAAATCAATAAATTATGGATATTGAAAATTGGTTGAAAGAGGATTCAGGAAAATTAAAAATAAGCAAACAATATTTCCATCATCACGCTTATGAGATAATGAATACTCACGATAAACTAAGAAAAGATTTCAAAGAAACACTTTCATCTTTAATAGAAATTAAACCTAGAATTAAGCTCACTAAAGGAAATAAAAGTAAAGCTATTGAAGCGGGTTATTTAAATAAAGAAATTAGACGAATACTTACTGAAGTACCTGATAATAAATTAAAACTAGAGGTTAGTGAAGAGCGTGGAGTATTTTATTTTAGCGAAAATAAAGGGTCAATAGGTGGATTTGACTTTGCAATAATAAATCATTCTCAAAATATTAATGCATTGCGTAATTTGTGTTTTGGAGAATTACGATATCATAATGGTTTAAAAAGATGGAATGATTTTTTAAGTAAAAACCCTGATTTAAAAGCTTTAGCTGATTCACTTATTAATATTGAAAAGACTGGAAACGATTTGCTTTATAAAAAAACATCAAGAGATAGTCCATTAATAGTTGGTGAAATCCAATTTGGGAATTGGGCTCTTGCTTACAGAGATTTTTTTAAAGTTTTGAAAGCTAATGTTCAAAATTCGGTGGATTGCTTAATCTATATAGTACCAACAGGAAATTTAGAAGCCATGTTAAGTGGTGGCATTGTCACATTTGATAAAACCAAAAAGATATTAGAAGATTTTGCAAAAGTAATTTCTGTTCCTGTTTGGATTATTGGTTTGGATATAGATTGATTTATAAAAATTAAAATTTTAATAGAGTTTATATGGTATTGGGAAAAACAAGTTTAACTAAATTAATAAATGTAGATAGCCTTATTGATAACCATTCTTTGTATAATATAAAATCAGCTAGTTACGATTTAAGATTGGGCACAATCTACAAGGATAAAAAGATTTACAGTGATGATTACAATTCAAATAAAGGAAGAATTGAAATTATAAAACAATCGAGAGCTTCGTAGCGGCTATTTTACATAACGGCTAATTATAGCTTACAAATGGTTAAACTGTAACTGTTAATTTAAAATTGACATTTCGAGTTACGGTAAAAAACTCTCGATTTATTAATGTTTATAGGAGGTAAGAAGTTTTTTTGAAAATATACCTAACAATTTAAAACTGCTAAAAAAGCATTTTTTTAGATTAATGCTAAATTAAAATTACCATTTTTATTTTTTAAGCATTTCTTCATTTATTGATGATTCTAAAATCACAAGATCAAAAATCTTCTCTATTGCATTTTTAGACTCTTTACTTATTACTTCTAAATTTTTAAGCTTTGTATATTTTGCATCCAATTTTATAAAATCTGGATCATCATTATTTGTAGTGTAGATTAACTTATTAGTTAACTCTTCTATTCTAACATTTAAAGCATTAGCAAGCTTAAGAATTGTTTTCGCTGATGGTTTGGCTTTGTTATTTTCATATCTACCTATTTGTACAAAGGACACACCTGATTTGTTCTCTAGTTCAACTAAAGTTAGTCCTCTTAGCGTCCTTAATTCTTTAAGTCTCTCACCTATTGTCATTGTTTTTTGAATATTAAACTTTTTTATATTATTTTTATATTATTTTTATACTTTTATAGAAAACTAAATAGCTTTTAGTGTAAAAAGCAATTTTTATTAAGTACATATTGTTATTTACAATATATGCAATACTTGCAATACCTGCAATATAAATAAAAGGGAATCCCGATTTTCTTAATTAGAATTTTTTAGAATAAAGATTAGAATAATATTATTTAGATACAATGACTTAAAAGTATATATTAATTAAACTCTTGACAAATGGATAATTACAAGATTAAAGATAAGAAACTAATAATTTCTATTGATTATTTAGTTGATTTAGGTTGTAACCGAAGAACTATGGAAAATAGTATCTCAAAGTTCAACAAAGGTAATTCTATTTTTTTTCACGCCCATAAGGATCCAATAACCAATAAGAAATGGATTTATTATGAGTCAATTCCGAAACGTCTTTTAAAAAAGTTTAATATTTCTACAAATAGGGATATAGCCTTAAAAACATTAAGAGAAATAGAAAAAAATGACGTTTTAAAAATTAGAAGTGAAATAAATTTGTTATTAACAATTCAATGGGAAAATCCTATTTATTGGAAACAGTATATACCTAATTATACACTATATTTTTTAGATGCTGAAAAAAGAAATTTATTTGCAAAAACCCATTCTATCATTAGTTGTGTAATAGAATTAAAGAAGAGTAGAAATTACAAACTAATTGATATTCATGCGGTTTATTTAAAATTTGAAAATGCAGTTTTTTGGAATGAAAGTTATAATTATTTCTCTAAAAAAATTTTACAAGCCGAAAGAATGGGCATTCCTGATGCTTTAGTTCACGGATTTAAGCGCTTTGGAAGAAATAATTATCGGTTAAATAATTTTGCTAAAAAGAGAATTATATATTATTACTGTATTTCTAAGACGTATTCTAGAAAGCAAATTAGAGATAACGTTAATTTAGAATTAACAGAGAGAGGCTTAAATACAATCTCCTATAATTCAGTAACACTTTTTATTCGTAATAATGAGTTTCGAAATAAATATGATATATTAAGGAAAGGAATTGAATTCGGATATAATGATTTATTTCCATACCTAACACGTAAAGAGCCTCAATTTATTGGAGAATTATTTCAAATAGATTCAACAAGATTAAACATTAAATACCTTTCTGAAGATAAAAAAATTAAGTCCCTATACCTGTGTGTTGTAATGGATGTTTTTACTAGAAAAATTATTGGTTATTCATTCTCAGATTCAGAAAATCAAGTTTTAATAATGGAATCTATTAAAATGGCGTTTAAGGAGTTTTCTATAATTCCCAAACAAATTGTTGTAGACAGCCATTCATCATATTCCTCTGAAGAATTTAAAAAGTTTATTAATATAATGGATGAATATGGAGTTGATGTAAGAAAATCGAGACCGTATAACCCAAGAGATAAGGGTCACGTAGAAAGATGGTTTAGAACATTTTCAAGTTCATATTTAAATCAATTAATGGGTAATTTAGGTTATGGCATTAAATCTAAGATTGCTGACGGTAGAGCAGCTCAAAGTTTAGAGAGATTTTATAATAAACCTTCAAACTTACGAACTAAAAAACAGTTAATCGATGCTATTACTTGCCTTATTAATACCTGTAATAACGATAAAAAAGTAGAAAAGAACTCCAAAGATACTAGTTGGTTAGCTACAAAAAGAAGTTTTTTAAAAAGGGACATAGCTAAAATATTCTTTAGTCAAAAAAGAATAAAAATAAGAAACTCGATGGTCAGAATGAGTGTAAAAGGTTTAGTAGTAACTTATACTATACAAAACATTAAGAAAGCCAATCAGCTTAATAATGAATATGTTTATGTAAGATATGATGAAGACAATCTTAATTCAATATACTTATTCGATATGAAAAATGGAGAATATATATGGAAATTAGAAATAGACGAGCGTATAGCTATAGTACCTAATCCTGAAGAACTAGTTAAGATTAAAAAGTTTAGCGAAAAACAGAATCAACGAATGCAAGATCAATTTGACATGGTAAAGAGAGATTTGGATGAAGGTAAGGAGGAACTAAATTCTATACCAATACTTCAAGATTACAATTCTAAAAAGACCAAAGAAGAAATCTATCGCCAAGCTGAAGATGATTATTTAATTTCAGAAATAATCAGTTTAAATTATCCTAAAGATAAGGGCAAGCGATTTATGAAGAGAAAAAAAGAAAAATATAAAAGTAATAACACTTATAATAAAGTAAGAAATGAGATGAGGAAAAAAGATAGTATTAGAATTATAGAAGATTAGATCTATGAGAATTTATGCTACTTTAAATTTTTTAATGATTCAAGAACTGTGCAAAAGCACAAAAGAAGAATTAAAAATGATAGCTATAATAGGTTATCCTGGCGCAGGAAAAACTGTTGGACTTAGTTATTATCAAAAAACAAATAAAAATGTAATTTATATGATAGTACGAAAGAGTATGAGTGCTAAAGAATTTTATATTGAGTTATTAAATGCGGTGGGTTATGAAGGTGATGTTTTAAATTTATCGTTATACGATATAATTAATGTTATCGTTTCTAAGATTAGGGCAAGGAAAAGAAAATTATTATTAATAATAGATGAAGCAGGAAAATTTAAACCAAGACAATTAGAATATATTCACGAGCTTAGAGATCAAACAAGTGACAGATTAGGAATCATACTAGCCGGGCCAGAATATTTTTATGATAATTTATTTCTTTGGAAAGAAAAAAAAGTAATAGGAATCCCTGAAGTATTTAGGAGGATTGAAAAAATAGAGACATTACGGTTACCAACTTTTAAGGAAATCAGTGATATATGCAAGGATTTAGGAGTTAATAGTGATATAGAAATAAAAAAATACAGAGATGTAGATAATTTTAGTGAATTAGCTAATCGTTTAAAAAATAGACCTTCAGAAGAAGAAAAAGATATTGATTAAAAAATTATATATGACTATATATAGTTATTTATTTCATTTTCAAATTCAAATGATTCTATTTTCCAATTACTATCCCTTTCAACCCTTATTAACCCTTTTCTTTGTAATAGATTAATAATTTTCCAAATTTTAGTATCTAGTATATCATTATTAAAGATATGTCTATATATCAGTTTTTTGTCTTTAAGTTTTATTATTCCTGTTAGTACTTTTAACTCAGAATCAGTTAATTCTCCAAGGATAATATTAATAGGTTTTTTTATTTCAGAATTTAGACTATAGTTTGGTGAATATTGTGCGCAAGTTTCACAAACTATAGGATTTTTCTGAACTATTTTTAGAAACTCATTCCTGTTATTTACTTTTACTTTTATTTTTTGAAAACATAATGTGCAGTTTTTAAAAGTTAATATGGCATATGAATGTTCAGATATTTTGTTTCTAATGTCCTTATCTAAATTTATTTCCTTAAAAACGAAATCAGACTCTTTTTTGTCATACCCCCAATATTCAAATATGGGCATTCTCGAATCTTCAGGAACACAGTCTGTTAGTACAATTTGGTATTTAATATAGTTGCTAATGATGATTTATATTTAATGACATATATGTCATTATAAAAATGCTAAATTCTTTCGACTTTTCAAACTTTATGGGAAGTCATTTTAGAAACGATATATTAATACAGAAAATTTGTACACAACTTAAACAAATGAGAGAGGGTAAGGCTCTAACTCAAGAGGATGTTTACAATGATACGGGTATTCACATTTCTAGAATAGAAACTGCTAGAGTCAATATTACAGTTAGTACATTATCATCTCTCTGTGATTACTATCAGATGAAACTCTCTGATTTTTTCAAAGAAGTTAACCTTTAGTTCAAATTAGGTGGGTAATCTCCCCCTTTGATTTTTTCCCCTTATTTCTGTTCTATTATTCTTTACGCTAAGAATCAAGTTTTTTTGCTAGTAACACAGTTATATTTTATCTTACTATAGTAATATCATTTGATATTATATTTATAAAGTCATCAACTCTTTACAAAATGTGTATTTTGTAAAGAGTTTACAAATAATGTTATTGAATCTACTGGTTTGGTATAATACATTAAAAATATGGTCAAGGGGCGAAATGTAAAGAGTAATATAAAAGTAACGACAGATGATCACGAGCGGTCTAAAAATTTTTTAAGTAATACAGAGGTAAAGGATCTTTTAGAAGCTTCTAAACAGAGTAGATATCCTATTAGAAATTATCTATTATTACTAATGATGTATAGGCACGGCTTAAGAGTTTCGGAAGTCATTAATTTAAAACTGACTGATGTTAATTTAAAGGAATCTAGATTATGGGTAGAGAGATTAAAAAATAGTCTTTCCGTAGAACATCCAATAGTAGGGGATGAGCTACGTGCAATAAAAAGATACTTAAGATCCAGAAAAGATAATTTGCCTTGGCTTTTTGTAAATGAAAGAAATTTACCCCTTACTAGGCAAGCAGTAAATTATATAGTAAAAGCAGCAGCAGATAAAACTGATATAAAAAATGTACATCCTCATACGTTAAGACATTCCTGTGGTTTTTATTTAGCTAACAAAGGTTATGATTTAAGACTAATACAAGATTACTTAGGGCATAGAGATCCAAAGCATACAGTAAATTATACTAGGGTAGTGAGTAGTAGATTTGAAAAGCTGTGGAATTAGTCTTCTTATAATATAATAACCATTGTTAATAACAACAATGTTAAAAATGAGTTTTGATTTGCTTTAATGTGTAATTTTGGAAAATATCCATTATAAATATGGATTATTTCCATATATGAAATCAGAATCAATATTACATTTAGACTTAGATACCTTTTTTGTGTCTTGTGAACGCTTAATTGACTCAAGGTTATTAAAGCGACCTTTATTAGTTGGAGGCACAGGAGACAGAGGTGTTGTTGCTGCCTGTAGTTATGAGACTAGAAAATTTGGAGTACACTCTGGTATGGCTATGAAGCTCGCTAGGCAGCTATGCCCTGAAGCAGTAGTAATTAGAGGAGATTCTAGTATTTACACTAAACATTCGCAAACCGTTACCGAGATTATAAAAGAACGTGTACCCTTGTTTGAAAAAGCTAGTATAGATGAGTTCTATGCAGATTTAACAGGTATGGATAAGTTCTTTGGTACCTATAAATTTGCAACAGAATTACGCAATACAATAATTAAAGAAACAGGTTTACCAATATCTTTTGGTTTATCATCAAATAAAATTGTTTCTAAAGTTGCTACTGGCGAGGCTAAACCTAATAATCAAATGCGGGTAGATAATGGTTTAGAAAAGCAATTTTTAGCACCGTTGTCAATTCAGAAAATACCTTCTGTAGGCACAAAAACATATCAAACACTTCGTAATTTAGGAATTACAACAGTTCAGATAGTGCAAGAAATGCCCGTAGAAATGTTGGTTAGTGCTTTAGGTGCAAAAGGAGAAGTAATATGGAAACGAGCTAATGGAATAGATAGACCTCCTTTAATTCCTTTTCACGAGCGTAAATCTATTTCTACAGAGCGTACATTTACTAAAGACACTACAAATATGGTGCAGTTAAAAACCACATTAACTGCTATGGCAGAGAATTTAGCGTATCAATTACGTAGAGCTGATAAATTAACCGCTTGTATTTCTGTTCGACTTCGGTACTCAGATTATCAAACCTATTCAAAACAAATAAAAATACCATATACGAGTGCAGATCATATTTTAATACCTAAGATATTAGAGTTATTTGAGCGTTTATATGATAGACGTTTGTTAATACGCTTGGTTGGCGTAAAATATACAGATATAGTAACTGGCAATTATCAAATTAACTTATTTGATGACACTGAAGAGATGCTAAATCTATATGATGCAATGGATCATATACGTAAAAAGTATGGAGAAAAAAGTATTATGAGAGCAACGTCTATGGGAGCAAAAACCATAGGTCGTTTTCATAATCCATTTAGCGGAGAACCACCAATAGTTTTAGCACATAGAAAGCAATAATGTATATCAATTGTCATACATATTACTCTTTGCGTTTTGGTACATTTTCAGAAGTAGAGCTTTTGGAAATGGCTAAAGGGTTTGGTGTGTCTTGTTTGGCGCTTACAGATATTAATAACACCTCTGCTTGTTTAAACTTTATTCGCAAATCTAAAGAGTACGGTATTAAACCTGTAATTGGTATTGACTTTAGAAATGGTGCGGAGCAGTTGTATGTTGGCTTAGCTAAAAACAATGAAGGTTTTAAGGAGTTGAATGATTTTTTATCACTGTATTCTCATAAATCAAAACCATTACCTGTAGTAGCACCAGAGCTAGCAAATGCATATTTCATTTATCCTTTTGAAAAAGTTTTACAATTAGAAAAAACAGAATTTAAACCTAATGAATACATAGGCATATCTATAGAAAACTTAAAACGATTGCCATTTTCTAAATACAAATCTTATGTAGAAAAACTGGTAATTCAGCAACCAGTTACATTTAGAAATAAAAGAGATTTTAATGCGCACCGCTTGTTAAGAGCAATTGCAAACAATACCTTACTAAGTAAACTTCAAAAAACAGAAGAGGGACTTCCTTCAGAAAAAATGTTACCCATAAATGAGTTGCTAAAAACCTATGGTGACTTCCCATTTATTATAGAAAATACTAAAAAGCTGTTGTCTACTTGTTCTATAAGTTTTGGTTTTGGTGAAAATAGAGTGTCGCAGAATCAGCAAGTATTTGGAGAGTCCAAAGAAGCAGATTTTGAATACCTAAAACAGCTTTGTAAAATTGGGTTACCAAAACGATATTCTACTATAACTAATACCGTTACAAAGCGTTTAGAGGTGGAGCTTAAAACAATTAAAGAAATGGATTTTGTTTCCTATTTCTTAATTAATCACGAAATAGTAAGCTACGCAAATTCCAAAGGTTATTTACACGTTGGTCGTGGTAGTGGTGCAAATAGTATTGTTGCTTATATAATAGGGATTACAGATGTAGACCCTATAGAGTTGGATTTATATTTTGAGCGCTTTATTAACCCTTATCGAGTTTCTCCTCCAGATTTTGATATCGATTTTAGTTGGAAAGATAGAGGTGATGTAACCACATATATTTTTAATCGATTTAAAAACACAGCATTATTAGCAACCTATAACACTTTTAAATATAGGGCTGTTGTTAGGGAGTTAGGTAAAGTATTTGGCTTGCCTAAAGAAGAAATAGACAAACTATGCAAAGGTCATTTTTCTATGAATGACATAGATGAAATGGGTAAACTGGTTTTAAAATACAGTGCACTTATTAGAGGGTTTCCAAATTACATTAGTGTACACTCTGCTGGTATATTAATTCTAGAAAAACCAATACATTACTATTCAGCAACAGATTTACCGCCTAAGGGTTTCCCAACGGTACAGTTTGATATGAACATAGCTGAAGATGTAGGTGTTTTTAAGTTTGATATTTTAGGTCAACGAGGTTTGGCTAAAATTAAAGATGCCATAGATATTATTAAAGAAAATAGACCAGAAGTAGGTGACATAGATATTACTCAGGTTGAAAAATTTAAAGTAGATAAAAACATCAACAAACTTTTAAGCCAAGGTAAAGCAATTGGTGCTTATTATGTAGAGTCTCCTGCTATGCGTGGCTTAATGAGTAAACTTAGAGTTAACGATTATTTAGGTTTGGTTGCTGCAAGCTCTGTAATACGCCCAGGCGTATCTAGTTCTGGTATGAAGAATGAATATATAAGAAGACACCGAGACCCTAAAAGACGCAAACAAGCCAATCCTATTTTAGCAGACATAATGCCAGAAACCTACGGTATTATGGTATACCAAGAAGATGTTTTAAAAGTAGCAAATCAGTTTGCAAATTTAGACTTAGGAGAAGCAGATGTGTTGCGTAGAGGAATGAGCGGTAAGTTTAGATCTAGAGAAGAGTTTACGCGGGTAGAAAACAAGTTTAAGGCAAATTGCAAAACAAAGGGCTACACAGACCAATTAACCACAACCGTTTGGGAACAAATAGCAAGCTTTGCAGGCTATGCTTTTGCAAAAGGTCACTCTGCATCCTATGCTGTAGAAAGTTACCAGAGTATGTATCTAAAGTGTTACTACCCATTAGAATTTATGGTAGCAGTACTAAACAATGGAGGAGGTTTTTATTCTGTAGAACATTACATACATGAAGCTCGTATGTGTGGTGCTAATATACATCCGCCATGCATTAACAATAGCAATAACCATAACATTATTAATGGTAAGGATATTTACTTAGGTTTTGGATATTTAAAGAACCTTGAAAAATTAGTAATACAACGTTTTCTCACAGAACGGCAGTTGTATGGTGAGTTTAGTTCTTTGGATGATTATATAGATAGAGTTGCTATAAGCATAGAGCAACTTTCTATTTTAATAAGAATAGGAGCTTTTAGCTTTACCAAACTACAGAAAAACCAATTGCATTGGCAAGCCATTTTTAAGTTGAATTCATCAAAAAAAAGAAATGCAAATCCTAGTTTATTTAAACCAAAGCACAGAAATTTTAAGTTGCCAGTATTAGAGCATTCTTGGTTAGAAGATGCCTATGACCAAATGGAGCTTTTAGGTTTTCCGTTGTATAGCTATTTTGATATGATAGCAGAAAAACTACTTAGCAACACAAAAGCAACAGAAATGAAAAACTATGTACATAGAGAAGTTTTGTTGTATGGTATTTTGGTAAACACACGTTTTAATACCACCAAGCATAACAAACATATGCGTTTTAGTACGTTTATAGACCAAGAAGGCACTTATTTTGATGTGGTACACTTTACCAATGTAGTAGATAAATATCCTATAACAGGTATTGGTGTGTATGCATGCTACGGTAAAGTAACCGAAGAATTTGGACATTATAGTATAGCTGCTATTTGGACACGCAAAATTGCACTGCAAGGAGACCCAAGAGCAACAGACAAACCAACTTTTAAAAGTTTAAAAGAAAAGGTTACTCATAACTAATTTTATACCAATTATAAACAAATAATACCCAATTATACATTTCCGTAATTGAACACAAAAAAATAGTTTTACATTGGTTAAAATTTAACAACCAAAACCAACCAAACTGCAACATATTGGTTTGTACAACTATATTGGAGGAAAAAACGCAATTAATTGCCTTTACATATAGTTAGCCACAAGATAAAATTCACACAATGGAGAATTTAGAATATTATTACGCCAAAGGCGGTGAAAAAGTCGGACCAATAACATTGGAAGAACTAAAAAACCTTGAATTGAATAATGACACCCTAATTTGGTATGAGGGGTTAAGTGATTGGGCTGAAATTCAAAACATTCCAGAGATATTTAAGACACTTCAAACAAAAAAGTCACCACCTCCTTTACCAAAAAAAGAAGAAAAAGCATCCAAAACAGAAGTATCAGGTGAGCTAAAAGTTAAGACTGAGAAGAAGCCGAACGAAACGTTTGAAAAAATAAAACCGTCACACAATGCCCTAAGAATATTTTTGATTTGGTCAGGTATTCATCTTTTTGCGCTAGTTACATCTTACAGCGAAATAGACTTTTTTAGCGAAGGTTCTCCTAGAACTGATAAATTTTGGCCTTTTGTAAAAATTTTTAAATATCATGATAGACCTAATATGTGGGCTTATGGAACTAAAAGACCAGAAGGGTATTGGGATTATAATGGAATATTTTATAGATATGACTGGTCTGAATTTTTGGTTTATGTGGGAGGTGCTTTATTGATTTTTATCATTTCACGGTTGTCAAGTAAAAAAGTAGAAAAACCAGTTGCTAACAATGTATATAGTTAACACGGGTTTAGTGCTTTTAACTAAGTTCTCCAAATCTTTTGGATTTTGCAATAGAACTATGCTGCTTATATAATAGAAAAAACACACAGCCACCGCGTAATACAATCTTTAATTTGTAAATTATTAGAATGGAATTATTACGTTTAATCATTTTAAGATTTAATTAATTTTTATCCTAGTATTTACGCTATTCCGTAATAGGTAAATCAATATATATTTATATTTTTATAAGTTCAAGAAAGAGTAAATGAACGCATCTCAAATAGAAAAAAACGTAACAGCATTAGTTGAAAACTTCAATAAAGAAGAATTTGTATTCGACTTACTGAAAGCCTACGGTATTTCTAAGACATCTATTACACGTTTAAAAAAAGGAGACTTCAATTTATCTAAAGTTGAAGGAGAAGTACTTTATAAAAGTAAAATGCTCTTTAAAGAAGTAGCAACTGGATCACTTCTAAATACTATTGATGAATTAACTAAAGAAGTAGATTCATTAAAGCACAATCCACGCTTTGTAATTGTAACAGATTATGTAACATTATTGGCAAAAGATACCAGAACAGGCTTAGCATTAGATACTCCTATACTCGAAATCCATAAACACTTTGGTTTCTTTTTACCTTGGGCAGGGCAAGAAAAATATGCTCAAAAGAACGAGAATTTTGCAGATAGAAAGGCATCTGAAAAGATGGCTAAAATGTACGATATTCTAGTACAAGAAAACCCTGGCATATACGATGATGGCGGTCATAACTTAAATATCTTTTTATCTCGTTTACTCTTCTGCTTTTTTGCGGAAGACACAGATATATTTCCAATTGAGGGTATGTTTACAGATACATTAGAGCAACATACGCAAAAAGATGGAAGTGATACGCATACATTTTTAGATAGGCTTTTTAAGGTGCTTAATACTGAAGATAATAGTGAAGAAGCATCACACTTTAGAGAGTTTCCTTATGTGAATGGTGGTTTGTTTAGAGACGACATTGTAGCTCCAAAGTTTACAAAAGAAGCACGTAAAATAATTATTGAGTGTGGTGATTTAGATTGGAGCGAAATCAACCCTGATATTTTTGGTTCTATGATACAGGCAGTGGTAAACCCTGCGTATCGTAGTGGATTAGGTATGCATTATACTTCTGTACCTAATATCATGAAAGTAATAGAACCTTTGTTTTTAAATGAGTTATACGAGGAGTTTGAAAAACAGAAGGGAAATGCCAGAAAATTACGTAAATTAATATTCCGACTATCTAACCTTAAAATATTTGACCCAGCCTGTGGTAGTGGTAATTTTTTAATTATTGCCTATAAAGAGTTGCGTAAACTAGAAATACAAATCTTACAAGAATTACACGGTTTAGAAACACAACATTCTATTGTATTCACAGATATTAAACTCTCTCAATTTTATGGTATAGAATTAGACGATTTTGCGCACGAAATGGCAATTCTGTCTCTATGGTTGGCAGAACACCAAATGAATAAAGAGTTTGTTGATGAATTACATGACTTTGGTAAAGCTAAACCAATATTACCCTTAAAAGAAGCGGGTAATATTACACAGGGTAATGCTACACGCTTAAATTGGGAAGATACCTGTCCTAAAAATGAAAATGATGAAATTTATATCTTAGGGAATCCGCCTTATTATGGTACTCGTAATCAAAAAAAAGTACATAAGGAAGATATGGCATTTGTATTTGGAGATGTTAAAAACTATAAATCTCTTGACTATATTTCTGCTTGGTTCTATAAAGCTACTCATTTTATAAATGGAATTAATTCTAAATATGCATTTGTTACAACAAATTCTATTTGTCAAGGTGACCAAGTAAATATTCTTTGGCAATTATTAATTG
>NZ_JBDVAA010000031.1:0-6053 GCF_039943695.1 Cellulophaga sp.
GCTTATTTTTTGTTCTCGCTCTAAAGCTCTTCTTCGGTGGTCTTCAAACTCAGTCTCTAATTCTGCTAAGTTTGTTTTAGCTTCTTGCGTTAATACATTACTTTTTCTAAATCTGTAGATAAATAATAATAACAACGTAAGTAAACCACCAATAATAGACCACAATATAAGGTTGTATGTTACTTTAGATACTTGCATACCTAAAAAAGACATACTGTCTTTTTCCTCTGTAATTGCAGAAAGGTTTTTGGTTGTAGCGTCTAATTTTTGATTTAGATCACTAATGGTAGTTTCGTTTTCTTTAATAGTGCTTTTTAAAGATGTTTCAGTTTTACCGTAAGCAGACAAAGAATCTAATACATTCTTCTTTAGCTTAGCTAAGTTTGTAACTTTTACAACTTCATATTTAACACCAAGAGCTCTATAGTTACCAGATTTTTTGGCAACGTATTCAAATTGCGATTCAATAGGACCACTTTCTAAAGAAAAAGTAGTTTCTTCATCTTCTGATTCGTTTTCTTCTTGAGCAAACTGTACGTTCCATACTAGTAAAGCAATAAATATTGGTAATAGCTTTAAGCCTTTCATATAATGTTGTGTTTTAAAAAATTCTAATGAAGCGGCTAAAGTAATTTAATATTTTTAGATAAGAAAAAAACTCCGCTGAAACTTGGAGAATAATATAGGATTTCTCCTAAAATTAGCTCCAATTTATGAGTTACAACGAAGTTTTCCAACACATAATCGATTAATAGTAAGTAAATCTTCTTACTTTAGAGATGTACTTAGCTAATCTTATTACTTGATGAGAGTATCCATATTCATTATCATACCAGATATATAAAATAATGTTTTTACCATCTTTAGAAACTATGGTAGCAGGGCTATCATAAATTGATGGGGCAGAAGTGCCAACAATATCAGATGATACTAACTCATTATTTAAAGAGTATTTAATTTGCTCTACAAGGTCACCTTCTAAAGCGTATTTTTTAAGAATTGTATTAATACCTTCTTTAGATGTTTTATTATTAACATCTAAGTTTAATATAGCTAAAGACCCGTTTGGTACAGGAACTCTAATTGCATTAGAACTTAATTTGCCTTCTAAACTAGGTAGCGCTAAACATACTGCTTTACCAGCACCAGTTTCTGTTATCACCATGTTTAGTGCAGCTGCTCTACCACGACGGTATTTGCTATGCATGTTATCTACTAAATTCTGGTCGTTAGTATAGGCGTGTATAGTTTCTAAATGTCCTTTTTTAACACCTAAAGAATCTTCTACAATTTTTAAAATTGGAGTAATTGCATTTGTTGTACATGATGCAGCAGAAAATATTTTAGTAGTGTCTGGATTGTGCTCTAGGTGGTTAACACCGTGTACTATGTTTGGTATTCCTTTACCAGGAGCTGTTAATAATACTCTAGATGCTCCTTTAGATTGTAAGTGTCTACTTAAGGCTTCTTTATCTCTAAATGCACCAGTATTATCTATAATTAAGGCGCTA
Source organism: Cellulophaga sp. (assembly GCF_039943695.1). NCBI lineage: Bacteria > Pseudomonadati > Bacteroidota > Flavobacteriia > Flavobacteriales > Flavobacteriaceae > Cellulophaga > Cellulophaga sp. Next base: position 1,512 of record NZ_JBDVAA010000031.1, read on the forward strand.
ATTATACCATATTTAGTATAGTCTATATCTTCTGGTTTTTGTGCAGATATAATATGTACTGTTGTGCCATTAATAATTAATGCACTGTTTTCTACATCTACATCTATAGTGCCTGTAAAGTGACCGTGAACAGAATCTGTACGTAAAAGGCTAGCTCTTTTTTCTAATACATCTTTGTTTACAGTACCTCTAGTAACAATTGCTCTAAGTCTTAATTGGTTTCCTTTACCAGTTTTAGCCATAAGTTCTCTGGCAACTAACCTACCAATTCTACCAAAACCGTAAAGAACAACGTCTTTTGGTTTAATAGTTTTAGCGCCATCAGCATCTTTTAATTTGTCTAAAACAAATGCTTTAACATTGCTGTAGTTGTTGTCATCTGCGTGGTATTCATAAGTTAATTTACCTATGTCTAATTTTGCAGGTGGTAATTTAATGTCGTTAATTGCTCTTAAGATTTCAACAGAATCAAAAATTGAAATTGGTTTTTGTACAAATTCACCTGCATACTCGTGTAGGTTAATAATGTCGCTTACATTTTTATCAATAATCTGATTTTTGAAAAGAACTACCTCAATAGACTTGTCATACCACAGGTTGCTCACAATTTTTATGAACTCTGTAGTTGCTTTTCTACGGTCTGCTTGAAAAGCTAATTCTTTCTCGTACGATTTACTGGCACTCATTAAATATGATTTAAAAATGAATTTAATTTTGCGCAAAAGTACTATATTTCAAACGTTTTCGTAAAGTGTTTTGGTAAAAAAAAATGCAGACTTCGTTAAGTCTGCATTTTTAACCGTTTAAAAGGATTGTGTTTGTTACTTATTGAAAGATAAGACGTTCTCTTTCTCCTTTTTCGTTTACCATAGTAATACTTGTGTAACCGTATCTGCCAATAGCGCTAAAAAGGTTTTTAGCGTCGTAAACATTTTTAATTTCTTTTTTTCCTACAGCTATTAGTACTTTACCTTCTAGGTTGTACATTCTGTATAGCTCAGGCACACCTATAATTTTAACTCCATTTTTAGTTCTAAATTTTTTCTTATCCTTGTCGTTAAGGTTTTTAACTTCTAGGCCAAGACCTTCAATGATTATAGTTTGTCTTTCTTTTAGTATCACTGGTTTTAAAATCTCTTCATCATCTCTTTTAATTGCTATTTGTATAGTGTCTCCAGGTCTTTTAGATGATAAATAACCATTTAGATCTGCTAATTTATGAATATCAACTTCATCAGTTTTTTTAATAATATCACCACTTTGTAAGCCAGCCTCAAAAGCGCCAGAGTCCTCTGTTACATCTTCAATATAAACACCATCAACTTCATTTAAGCCGTTTTCTACAGCATATCTAGAGTTAACTTTAGGAGTAGAAATACCTAAAATTCCGTCTAAAACATTACCATATTCAATAATATCATCTACAACCTTTTTAGCAATATTACTTGGTACGGCAAAAGAATAGCCTACGTAAGAACCAGTTCTAGATGTAATAGCTGTGTTAACACCTATTAAATCTCCATTAGTATTTACTAATGCACCACCACTGTTTCCAGGGTTTACAGCAGCATCAGTCTGTATAAAAGATTGTGTTTTGTTGTTGGTATCTAAGTTACGAGCCTTAGCGCTTATAATACCAGCGGTAACCGTAGAAGTTAAATTAAATGGGTTACCTACAGCTAAAACCCACTCACCGACTTTAGCATTATTACTATCACCAAAAGCTAAATATGGTAATTTTCTCTTTGCATCAATCTTTAAGAGAGCAATATCTGTATTAGGGTCTGTGCCAACTAACTCTGCTATGTATGTTTTGTTATTATTTAAAGTAACCTGTAGTTGTGTGGCATTGTCTATAACGTGGTTGTTTGTAACAATGTAGCCATCTTCAGAAATTATAACCCCAGAACCAGTGCCAACTTGTGGCTCTGCAGAAACACTTTGTCCGTAAAAAAAGTGCAATACTCTATTTTTTTCCTCGTTTATAGATACATTTTTAACGTGTACTACTGCGTTAACCGTATTTTCTGCTGCAGATGTAAAATCTACTTCGTTTATACCTGCTCCTCTAAATGAAACAGGAGTGTTACTTGTTTTAAAAGTAGACGCATTAGAATCTTCTGTTATAATGTGATAATTTTGCTTCTCCAAAAATAATTTATAGGCTCCTAATGTAATTGTGCCAGCAAGCACAGAAACGGCTAGTAAACTTGTTATTTTTTTCATAATCATTCAATATATTAACATTTACAATCGTAAAATTATAGATTTTATATTTTAAAAGATCTAATTTAACGTCTTTTTAACTGCTAAAAAAACCTTAACAAATTATATATTTGTGACTATGCAAATTACATTTTATAAATATCAGGGAACAGGAAACGATTTTGTTATGATAGATAACAGGGATCTTAGTTTTCCTAAGCAAGATACCAAGTTAATTAATAAACTTTGCGACCGCAGATTTGGAATAGGAGCAGATGGCTTAATATTGTTAGAGAATGATAATAATTTAGATTTTAAAATGGTGTACTACAACGCAGATGGTAACGAGAGTACTATGTGCGGTAATGGCGGAAGATGTCTTGTTGCTTTTGCTAATTTTTTAGGAGTAGTAAAAGATGAGGCTACATTTAATGCTGTAGATGGTTTGCATAATGCTACTATTAATGGTGATATTGTAAGTTTACAAATGATAAATGTTGAAACAATTAAGGAAAAAGAATCGTATTTGTTTTTAGATACAGGATCTCCACACCATGTGCAATTGGTGCCTAATGTTACAGATTTTGATGTTTTTGCTGAAGGAAAAAAAATAAGATACGGACTTTATGGAGCTGCTGGTAGTAATGTAAATTTTGTAGCTAAAAATGATAAAGGTTATGAGGTTAGAACTTATGAAAGAGGTGTAGAAGATGAAACTTTGTCTTGTGGCACTGGTGTTACAGCTGTTGCTTTGGCAATGCATAAATCTGGAGATACAAATGCAACTACAATACCAATAAAAGCTATGGGAGGTAATTTAGAAATTAGCTTTACGGTAGAAGAAGAAGGTTATAAAAATATTTTTTTAACAGGACCAGCAAAACAAGTTTTTAAAGGTGAAATAGTATGTTAAATCTACAAGGAGAGCGTGTTTACTTAAGAGCAATAGAGCCTAATGACTTAGATTTTTTGTATCAATTAGAGAACGATACAGCTATTTGGGAAATTAGTGGTACTACGGCTCCATATGCAAAGCATATTTTAGAGTTGTATTTGCAAAACGCATACAAAGATATTTATGAGGCTAAACAACTACGTCTTTGTATTTGCGATGCAGAACATACTGTTTTAGGCTTGGTAGATTTGTTTGATTTTGACCCTGCAAATAAAAAAGTAGGTTTAGGTATTATTGTATCAGAAAAAAAGAAAAGAAATAAAGGAATAGGAGCAGGGGCTTTAGAGTTGGTTTGTTCTTATGTGTTTAAAGTATTGCACTTGCATCAAATTTATGCTAATGTTTTAGTAGACAATGAAGCTAGTAAGCATTTGTTTAAAAAAATGGGATTTGTTGCTGTTGGTGTTAAAAAAGATTGGATTTTTACAGGCGGAGAATTTAAGGACGAAATATTATATCAAAAGATAAATAATTAATGTACATAAAGAAGATTTTAGTAGCAATTTTGCTAATTGGTTTAGTGGGTTGTAGTGTGTTTGCCTATATGGTATATGGTGTATTTTTTACAGATAACACTAATTTTAATAATGATGATGCATACTTATATGTAAAATCTACTGATACATTTAAAGATGTAAAAGAACAAATTACGCCTTTACTTAAAGATGTTGAAGATTTTGAAGCTGCGGCAAAACGTAAAGGATATATTTCTAATGTTAAGTCTGGTAAGTTTGTTGTTAAAAAAGGAATGAATAATAATGAAATTATCAATTCTCTTCGTGGGCGTAATATTCCTGTAAAAGTATCTTTTAACAATCAGGAAACCTTAGAAGATTTGGCAGGTAGAGTTGCTGTGCAGATAGAAGCTGATAGCTTATCTTTATTAAATGCGTTTAATGATGAGTCTTTTTTAAAAGAAAATAACTTTACCAATGATAATAAGTTGGCAATGTATATACCTAATAGCTATGAGTTTTATTGGAATAGTTCTGCAGAAACTTTTAGATCTAAAATGCTTACAGAGTACAAGCGTTTTTGGAATGATAGTAGAAAGGCAAAAGCAAAAGCTTTAGGTTTGTCTAAAAACCAAGTTGTAGCATTGGCGTCTATAGTGCATAAAGAAACTGCAAAAGTGGATGAAAGACCAAGAGTTGCTGGTGTGTATTTAAATAGGTTGCGTAAAGGAATGCTATTACAGGCAGATCCAACTGTTATTTATGCGTTAAAATTGCATCAAAATAACTTTAACCAAGTAATTAAACGAGTACTTTATAAAGATTTAGAATTAGACTCTCCATATAACACATATAAGTATTCAGGATTGCCTCCTGGGCCAATTGCAATGCCAGATATTTCTGCTGTAAATGCTGTTTTAAATTCGG